>NZ_VFWS01000030.1:0-46234 GCF_006443065.1 Mesorhizobium sp. B1-1-5
AAAGGCCAGCCGCTTGGAAATGTGTGCGTCCCCTAGATGAAATGGGGGAGAGGTGGCTCGGTAAAGCCGAGACGGAGAGGGGGCGCCGGTCCGGGCGGCGAAAGCGCTTCGAAGAGAAGGGCTTCCGCCTTACGAAACCCCCTCTCCGTCCGCTTCGCGGACACCTCTCCCCGCCTCTTGCGGGGCGAGGAACCGTACCTTCGAGGTCGACGCCATTCCCCTGGCTATCGTCAGAGAATTGCCCCCTGATAAAGCACCGCTTCCGCCTCTTCCGGCGCGAAGCGCCGGGCTAGCGTGCGGAAGGCGCTGTGGACGCCGTCGCGGTCCAGGCGCGGCCAGCGTCGGATCGAATTCGGTGCGCCCATGCAGGCCGCGATCTCCGGCATGGGCGCGCTGCTCGCCAGCGAACTGGTGCTGAGGGAGCATTTCCGCTCCGGCCAGCTCGTCGAGATTGCCCGTGAGGTTCCGGCATTGACCATCAAGCGCCGCCTGGTCTGGTCGGTGGACGGAAGGCCCGCCGCGCCGCCGTCGTCGCCGCGGCGCTTGCCGCAATCGCAGACGCTCCCCGGTCGGTCGGATCATGACGCCTCTCCTGACAGCCTTCTGTCAGCAGCGTCCGCGCTCCGCCGGAGCCCTTTCACTCGGCTCTTTCCATTTCGGCCGAGTCCTCCCATATTCGGGCCATGGCCAGACATCCTGACAAGAAGACGCCTTCGCAAGATGGCGCGTCGAAGCGGCGCAGCCCGCTGACCGAATTCCTCGATGCCGCCGAGCCGCTGGAGCCCGGCGGCTTCGCGGAAGCGCCGCAGGCCGACTTTGCCGGCGCGGCGCTGACCGGCTCGATCTCCGATTGGGCCGGGCAGATCGAGCGCGAGGCGGAAAAGCAGCCGAAGGCGAAAACCCCGAAGAAGATCCCCGAGCGCTCGTCGGCGCCTGGGCGCACCGCGCGCGGCACCTCGATGGGCGGTGCTGCGTCGGCGAAAGAGCGCGCGGCCGCCGGCCTCAACCCGGTGGCCGGCCTCGACATCAGCCTGGAGGATGCCGAGTCGGTTTCGTCCGGCGGCGTCACCGCAACGGTCGCGGCGCTCTCGGCGCTGATCGAATCCGGCAATCCGCTGCACAAGGACGGCCAGCTGTGGACGCCGCACCGTCCGGCCCGCCCGGAAAAGTCTGAGGGCGGCATCGCCATCAAGATGGTGTCGGATTTCGAGCCCGCCGGCGATCAGCCGACCGCCATCAAGGACCTCGTCGAAGGCGTCGAGCGGAACGACCGCACCCAGGTGCTGCTCGGCGTCACCGGCTCGGGCAAGACCTTCACCATGGCCAAGGTGATCGAGGAGACGCAGCGCCCTGCTTTGATCCTGGCGCCGAACAAGACGCTTGCGGCGCAGCTCTATGCCGAGTTCAAGAAATTTTTCCCCGAAAACGCGGTCGAGTATTTCGTCTCCTACTACGACTATTACCAGCCGGAAGCCTACGTCCCGCGCACCGACACCTATATCGAGAAGGAATCCTCGATCAACGAACAGATCGACCGCATGCGCCATTCGGCGACGCGCTCGCTGCTCGAGCGCGACGACGTCATCATCGTCGCCTCCGTGTCCTGCATCTACGGTATCGGCTCGGTCGAGACCTATACGGCGATGACCTTCCAGATGCAGGTCGGCGACCGGCTCGACCAGCGCTCGCTTCTCGCCGACCTCGTCGCGCAGCAATACAAGCGCCAGGACATCAACTTCGTGCGCGGCTCGTTTCGGGTGCGCGGCGACACCATCGAGATCTTCCCCGCCCACCTGGAAGACCGCGCCTGGCGCATCTCGATGTTCGGCGACGAGATCGAACAGATCACCGAGTTCGATCCGCTCACGGGCCAGAAGACCGGCGAGCTGAAGAGCGTCAAGATCTACGCCAACTCGCACTATGTGACGCCGCGCCCGACCTTGAACCAAGCCATCAAGTCGATCAAGGAGGAGCTCAAGCATCGCCTGCAAGAGCTTGAAAAGGCTGGCCGTCTGCTGGAAGCGCAACGGCTGGAACAGCGCACGCGCTTCGATCTGGAGATGTTGGAGGCGACCGGCTCCTGCGCCGGCATCGAGAACTATTCGCGTTACCTCACCGGACGCCAGCCGGGCGATCCGCCGCCGACCTTGTTCGAATATGTGCCCGATAACGCGCTGATCTTCATCGACGAAAGCCACGTCACCGTGCCGCAGATCGGCGGCATGTATCGCGGCGACTTCCGCCGCAAGGCGACGCTGGCCGAGTACGGTTTTCGCCTGCCCTCCTGCATGGACAACAGGCCGCTTCGCTTCGAGGAATGGGACGCCATGCGCCCGCTGTCGGTGGCGGTTTCGGCGACGCCGGGCGGTTGGGAAATGGAGCAGTCCGGCGGCGTCTTCGCCGAGCAGGTCATCCGCCCGACCGGCCTGATCGATCCGCCGGTCGAGGTGCGTCCGGCCAAGAGCCAGGTCGACGACGTCGTCGGCGAGATCCGCGACACAACCCGGGCCGGCTATCGCACGCTGGTCACCGTGCTGACCAAGCGCATGGCCGAGGACCTCACCGAATATTTGCACGAGAACGGCATTCGCGTCCGCTACATGCATTCCGACATCGACACGCTGGAGCGCATCGAGATCCTGCGCGATTTGCGCCTCGGCGCCTTCGACGTGCTGGTCGGCATCAACCTGCTGCGCGAAGGCCTCGACATTCCCGAATGCGGCTTCGTCGCCATTCTCGATGCCGACAAGGAAGGTTTCCTGCGTTCGGAAACCTCGCTGATCCAGACCATCGGCCGCGCCGCCCGCAACGTCGACGGCAAGGTCATCCTCTACGCCGACCAGATCACCGGCTCGATGGAACGGGCGATGGCCGAGACCAACCGCCGCCGCGAGAAGCAGATGGAGTGGAACGCGGCCAACGGCATCACGCCGGAATCGGTCAAGTCGCGCATCGCCGACATCCTCGATTCGGTCTACGAGAAGGACCACGTCCGCGCCGACATCTCGCGGTTCACCGACGATGCCGGGGCGATGATCGGCAACAATCTGAAGACGCATCTCGAGGCGCTCGACAAGCAGATGCGCGACGCCGCCGCCAATCTCGACTTCGAGAAGGCGGCGCGCGTCCGCGACGAGATCAAGCGGCTGCGCGAGATGGAGCTTGCCATCTCCGACGACCCGCTGGCACGCGAGGTGGAAGGGCAAAGTCCCGCATCAGGCCGCGAAAAGGGCAAGCACAACAAGGGCGTGGCCAAGCATCGCACAGTCGAGGAACAGGAGCGCTTCCGCAAGCTCGATGAGGCACGCGCCGCCGAAGAGGCGGCAAAGGCTGCCCGGCCCAACCTGTTCCGCAAGCCGCATTTGGACGAGATGGGCGCCGACGGCGCCGTGCCCGTCAAGAAGCCGCTCTTCGCCAAGCCGTCGATCGACGACATGGGGCCCGGCACGGACATGGCGACTCCGGCCGGCGCGGTGTCGCGTTCGCTGTTCAAGAAGCAGAGCGCGCAGGAAGCGCACGGTTCCGATTTCGGCATTCCCGGCGACCAGGCCAAGCCGCTGTTCAGGAAGAACTCGCTCGACGAGATGACCGTGCGCCGCACCGAAAAGCCGGTTGAGGGAACGAAGCCGCCGAAGCCGCAGCCGGTCTCGCCGGAGGTGAATGCCGCCAGAACTGAAGCGCGCGACGAGAAGCCGATCGTCCGCCAGCGCGCCGGGATCGGCTCATACGAAGATCCAGGCGACGAGCGCCGTCAAAAACGCCGGCCGGGCAAGACCGGACGGCCGGGGCAGTAGCGCTTTCCCTTCTCCCCTTGTGGGAGAAGGTGGATCGGCGCGTAGCGCCGAGACGGATGAGGGGTGTTCCAGCGGAGTGAGACGCTGGCTTTCCCTGGAACACCCCTCATCCGACCGAGCTTCGCTCGGCCACCTTCTCCCACAAGGGGAGAAGGGAAAGACGCACCTTGCCTCCGCCCCTCCCCCGGTGTACCCAATTTCCAACTCGAGCATCTGGAAGGAGGGCTGCGTGAACCACTGTCACCACCGTCGGCGCGGCCCTGTCTGTGCCCTGCGAGCTTGCTTGCAGGGCTGACCAGGACGGTCCGGGTTTTCCCGCTTCGATTTTTGGTCTGCCCTTCGTGGTGCCGCCGAACCTGGCCTGATGGCCTGTGGGCGCACCGTCAAAGTGCATTGAGCCGGATTTTCCGGACAGACCAGAGAAATCGACATGGCCCTGATCAGCCTCAAATCCCTCGGCGTCAGCATGAGTGCGCCGCTCTTCTCCAACCTCGACCTCGTCATCGGCGCCGGCGACCGGCTCGGCATCGTCGCGGCCAATGGCCGTGGCAAATCCACACTTCTCAAATGCCTGGCCGGCGAATTCGAAGCCACCACCGGCGACATCACCCGGTCGCGCGGCCTGCGCGTCGGCCATGTCGAGCAATCCATCCCTGACGCATTCCTCGGCCGCAGCTTCCATGACGTCGTCGCCGATGCCTTGCCGCCCGAACAGCGCGACAGCGAGTTCTGGCGCGTCGACGTCGTGCTGGATTCGCTCGAGGTGCCGGAAGACATGCGCGGCCGGCCTATACGCGCGCTGAGCGGCGGCTGGCAGCGTCTGGCGCTGATCGCCCGCGTCTGGGTCACCGATCCCGACGTGCTTCTGCTCGACGAGCCGACCAATCATCTCGACCTCGCCAGGATCAGCCAGCTGGAAACATGGCTCAATGCGCTGCCGCGCGACGTGCCGGTCATTATCGCCAGCCACGATCGCGCCTTTCTCGACGCCGCCACCAACCGCACGCTGTTCCTGCGCCCGGAAGGCTCGCCGGTGTTCGCGCTGCCCTATTCGCGCGCCAGGCAGGCGCTCGACGAGCTCGACGCCTCGACGGCGCGCAAGTTCGAGCGCGACATGAAGATCGCCCAGCAGTTGCGCAAGCAGGCCGCCAAGTTGAACAATATCGGCATCAATTCCGGCAGCGACCTTTTGACGGTGAAGACCAAGCAGCTCAAGGAACGGGCCGAGAAGCTGGAGGATGCCGCCGTACAAGCGCATCGCGAGCGCTCGGCCGGCGCGATCAAGCTGGCCAACCGCGGCACCCACGCCAAGGTACTGATCACGCTGGAGGACGCGGCGGTCGAAACCCCTGACGGCACGCCGTTGTTCAGGAGCGGCAAGCGCCACATCTGCCAAGGCGATCGCATCGTGCTGCTTGGCCGCAACGGCGTCGGCAAGACGCGCTTCATCGCGATGATCCGCGACGCCGTCGCCGAGCCGGGATCGGTCGCGAACATCAAGGTGACGCCGTCGACCGTGCTCGGTTACAGCGACCAGGCGCTGTCGGGCATCGATGGCGGCGACACGCCGCTGGCGATGGTCTCGCGCCGCTTCGAGATCGGCGAGCAGCGCGCCCGCTCCCTGCTCGCCGGCGCCGGCGTCGCGATCGAGATGCAGGAGAGGAAGATCGGCGCTCTGTCCGGCGGACAGAGATCGAGGCTGATGATGCTGGTGCTCAGGCTCATCCATCCCAATTTCTATCTGCTCGACGAGCCGACCAACCATCTCGATATCGACGGCCAGGAGGCATTGGAGGACGAATTGTTGAAGCATCAGGCGAGCTGCCTGCTTGCCTCGCATGACCGCTCCTTCATCCGTGCCGTCGGCAATCGCTTCTGGCTGATCGACAAGCGGCGGCTGACCGAGGTCGACGACCCTGAGGCGTTCTTCCGCTCGGTCGCCGAGATGCCGAACTGAGACGATACCTCTGTCGGGCCGGCACTGCCGGCCCGACAGGCGTTGCTGCCGGCTCGGCGATACTTTTCCAGCTGCTAAAAAAAGCGCATGCTGAACTGCTTAGCCATGGAGGGAATGGGCCATGCGTGCAGTGGAAATCATCAGCAATCTCTATCAGGCCTATGCGGACCGCGACATCGAGGGCGCCTTGTCTCGGTGCGCCGAAGATGTCGTGTTCCGCTGGATTGCCGATCCCCGGCAATCGCGTCATGCCGGCACCGCGCACGGCAAGCAGGAATTCCTCGCCAGGCTCCTGGCGCTCGACGACGACTTCGAATACCGGCACTTTGTCCCGGTCGAGCTCATCGACGGCGGCGACAAGGTGGCCGCGCAGGTCGAGATCCACATGACGCGCCGCGCCACCGGCGAGGAGCTCATCATGCGCACCGCCAATTTCTGGACGGTCCGCGACGGCGAGATCATCGAGATGGTGGAATATTACGACACCGCGCTGGCGGCGTCAGTGTTCTGAAAAAAAATCGAGGCGATCTGTCGGATCGCCGATTGCCGCCTCGTCCTTGGGATGCCGACACGATGATGCCGGCATCAACCAGGGAGAGACATCATGTCGGTACTGTCATCCATCGGCCGTCTTGCCAACCGCTATGCCCAGGCGCGCGCCTGTCACCGCAGCGAGCGCATCTTGCTTTCGCTGCCGGCCGAGCTGCGCAAGGACATCGGCTTTCCGGAGATTTTCGAAACGCGCGAAAGCCGCCGCGCCGCCACCTTCTCGGCGAAGGTCATATAAGCCGCGCTTTTGATGCGATTGTTTTGCAGCCGTGCTTGTCGCTCGAGCTGTCTGGACCAGCTACTTTAAAAATAATTCGCGGGCCATGTAGGATCGCCGCCGCTTCGTCCGTCCTGGGGTCGCAAAACCGGATCAACCCGTGAAGAGGAACACGAGAATGAACGACCAGACCCCGCCCCGCGCCAAGGTCCTTGGCGGATTGACCCCCTACCTGCAGGTCGACGGCGCCATCAAGGCCGCCGAGTTCTACAAGAAGGCTTTCGGCGCGGAGGAAGTGTTCGCCTATCCGCCTGACGACAAGGGCCGCACCATGCACATCCATCTCTACGTCAACGGCTCGACGCTGATGCTGGGCGATGCCTATCCCGAACACGGCCATCCGCACCAGGCGGCGCAGGGTTATACGCTGCAGCTGCATCTCGGCAGCGACGACATCGATGCCTGGTGGCAGCGCGCGGTGGATGCCGGCTGCGAGATCGTCACGCCGCTGCAGGTGATGTTCTGGGGCGACCGCTGGGGCCAGGTGAAAGACCCCTTCGGCGTCGCCTGGGCTATGAATGCGCCGGTGAAGTGAGCCCGCCCACCTCTCCCCCTGTGGGAGAGGTCGGATTGCCCGGATTTGCCCTTCGCAAATCGCCAAGCTGGAGCACCCCTCATCCGTCTCGGCGCTGCGCGCCGATCCACCTTCTCCCACAAGGGAGAGAAAAAACGCCACCAAAGAGGAGAACCGCCATGTCTTATGTCGATGGCTTCGTGCTCGCCGTGCCGAAGGCAAATCTCGATGCGTACAAGAAGATGGCCGAGAACGCCGGCACCGTCTGGATGGAGCACGGCGCGCTCGCCTATGTCGAATGCGTCGGCGACGACGTGCCCTATGGCGAGCTGACCTCGTTCCCGCGCGCCGTGCAGGCGAAGGACGATGAGCTCGTCATCTTCTCCTGGGTCGTCTACGAGTCCAGACAGAGCCGCGACGCGGTCATGGCCAAGGTGATGGCCGACGAGCGTCTCAAGATGGACTGGTCCGCCATGCCGTTCGACGGCAAGCGCATGATCTTCGGCGGCTTCCAGCCATTCATCCAGCTTTGAGGAACTCGGCCCTTGCTTCGTCATCCTATGGCGAAGCAAGGAGCGAAGCGACGCAGCGCAGACCATAGGATCCATTCCGTGACCTATGAGCGTTGCAGCGGTGCGGAACAATCTCCGTTCTGCGCCGCCTTTACCCTTCGCGTGAGGTCACGGAATGGATCCTCGGGTCTTCGCGACGCCGCTTCGCGGCTGCTCCGCCCGTGGATGACGAAGCTGAGAGGCTTCGCCAATCCGCTACGCTAGCTTGTCGAGCAGCGGCTTCAGCCGCTCCCCATACCGCTTCCACAGATCGACCGAGCCCTGATACATCGGCTGGCGCACTTGCGCGGCCGATGCGGTGCGCACCGGCCGGTCCGTCTCGTGGAAGGACAGCACCTTGTCGTCCCAGGGCAGGCCGAGATACGCCATCAGCTTCCGTGACTGCCCGTCCTGGTCGGCGACGAAATCCTCATAGCGCACATCGTGCACGACGCCCGGCAGCACCTTGTGCCAATGCGCCATGATGTCGGTGTAGAGGTTATGGAAATCGGCGAGCTCGCCGAGGTCGTAGCCGTAGCGGTGGCTGTCGCCGCGGAAATGCACCTTGAAGATCGACAGGCACGTGGCCGCCGCATCGCGCGCGCAATGGACGATCTTGGCCTTCGGCAGCATCATGTGCAGGAAGCCGACCAGAAGGAAGTTGCCCGGCATTTTGTCGGTGACATGGCGGTAGCCCGGATAGCGGCTATGCAGCATGTCGAGATAGGCCTGGCCGGCTTCGGCGAAGGCCTTGTCGGGCATGTCGGCGATACCGGCGGGGAAGCCGCCCGGCATGCTCATCGGAAACTGCTTGCCGACGGCCGTCTTCAGGATGTTCAACTCGCCCGCACCGAAAACCTGCGGATGGCTGGCGATGATCTGCTCGACCAGCGTGGTGCCGGAACGCGGCATGCCGACGACGAAGATCGGCGTGTCGTCGGAAATGCCGCTTGGCCTGCGCTTCTCGAAGAAGGCTGTGTCGAAGACCGACTTCATCGCCTCGAATTCGCCGCGCGTGCGCGCGGGATCGTAGTCGATGACCTTGCGGCGGATGGCATTGCCCTCGGCGAAATAGTCGAAGGCGCGGCCATAATCCTTGAGGTCGTCATTGACCTTGCCCAGTCCGAAGGAGAGCTGCATGCGCGCGAGGCTGCCTTGCGGCGCCTTGGCGTGCTCGGCCTCCATGCCGGAAAGCTCCTTGTCGCGCTCGGTCTGGCGCTTGACCTGCGTGAGCAGCAGCCAGGCTTTCGACATGTTCGGGGCGATCGCCAGCGCCTGGCGGGCGAGATCGGCCGCCTCGCCGAGCTTGCCCTTCTCCATCATCGCGACGCCAAGCCCGTAGAGAAGCTCGGCGTCCTTCGGCCGGATCGACAGCGCCTCGCCAAATAGCTTGATCGCCTCATCCAGCCGCCCGGCCTCCTGCATCGTCTCGGCAAGACCGATGCGCGCGCGGACATGGAACGGATTGCGGCCGATGGTGCCGCGATAGATCTCCTCGGCCGCGTCGAGCTGTCCGAGCTGCTTCAGCGACGAGCCGAGATTGTCGCGCGCGGCCAGCTGGTCCGGCCGGATATCCACCGCGCCGCGGAAGAAATCGATCGCGGCGGCGACGCGCCCGAGATCGCGCATGACCGTGCCCATATTGTTGAGGAAGTCGGCATTTTCGGGCTGCAAGGTCACCGACTGCTCGATGAGATCGAGCCCTTCCTCGCTCCTGCCGGTCTGGTGCAGCAGCAGCCCGAGGAAATGCAGCGCAGCGGCATGGTTCGGCTGCTGCCCCAATACCTGCCGGTAGAGGCCCTCGGCCTCCTGGCGCCGGCCGGCCTGATGCAGCTGCAGCGCCTTTTGCACATAGGGATCGAGCGGGCTCGCCGAACCACCTGGCCTGCCGCCGGCATTTGCCGCTCTTCTGTGATCTTTTTTAATGGGAAACCTGCCGTATTTGTTGGTCCGCCGGACCTAAGCCATGCGGGCAAGAGATTCAAGACAAAGCGTCAGCGCGCGTCGCGGTGTCTATCTGCGCGAATGGACACCGCGCTCTTCTCAGCACGGTCCGTCGCCGACGATGCGATAGTCCGCCGCGCGCGCTTCACATGCGTTCGGGAAGGTCCGCACTTGCCCATGGCGTCTGGCGCAGACCGGCGCGTATTCGCGCGTGCAGAAGGCTTGTTCTCCACCGCCACCGCCACCGCCACTACCGCCACCGTCGCGGCAAGGACCGTCCCGCACGATGCGGTAGCCTTCCCGTTCGGCCAGGCAGGCATTGGCGAAGGTCTGCCGGTCGCCGTCGCGCCGGGCGCAGACCGGTTGGTATTGCATGGTGCATAGCTGCGGATGCGGCCTGAGCGGTCGCGGGCCATCGTCGACGACGACGGTGCAGGCCGCCAGCAGCGCCGACAGCATGAAAACGACAACGCCCTGTCGCGACACCGCAACTAACCGCATATACTCCTCCTTCCTCCCGGCGCGCGATGCCGGCTCGCGGTATCCTCGCATCCTGCGCGCTAAACGCAACCGTCGTTTGTGGAGCCGCGGAACCGGTTGTCGCCTTGGCCCATGCTTGGCCCGCCTCTGGCCGATGACCGGTGATGGGGCCAGATCTATCGAGGCCCAGCGTTGGACGCGCCGCTGGCCGCCCGCGAGCGTCGTCTTGCAACCATCACGTTTCCGTGTAATAAAAATCATGTTCGGGCATTTGCGACCCGGAGAGCGGAACGTTTTGGACGACCTTTCCCCGATAAGTGTGAATCTCTGACAACCCCGTTTTTCGGCGGGGGGTTTGACCATGCGCGAATGCATGACCGCCGAAGCAACCACCGGGATTTGCCCAAGGCGCGAGGCAGCGGGCAAACCACAAGACTGACACGGGTGAAGGAGTTTTCCCCAATGGCCCAGACCGGTACTGTAAAGTTCTTCAATGCCACCAAAGGCTTCGGCTTTATCACGCCGGATGGCGGCGCCAAGGACGTCTTCGTCCACATTTCCGCGATTGAGGCCTCTGGCCTGCGCACGCTGGTCGACGGCCAGAAGGTCACCTTCGACGTCGAGCCGGACCGCATGGGCAAGGGCCCGAAGGCGGTCAACCTGCGCGCCGCCTGATCCGCCGGAACAGCCTGTCCTTTGCGGATGCAATGGTGCGGCAGGATCATGAAGCGGCTTCAGGACAGGCCTGAAATTGCGAAGGCGCGACCGAAACGGTCGCGCCTTTTTTGCGCGCAAATGCTTGGATCGGCAGGCGAAAACTTTCTCTTGCCGATAGCGCTAAAATAAAGGACAAATTTCCTCTCGGGCAGTTTGCCGGCCCGAGACTTGACTTGATGGGATCAAAGGAGTTTCCCATGCCGCAGACCGGCACCGTCAAATTCTTCAACCATGCCAAGGGCTTCGGCTTCATCACGCCCGATGATGGCGCGAAGGATGTCTTCGTCCACATCTCGGCTGTGCAGGCGTCGGGCCTTCCCGGTCTTGAGGATGGGCAGAAAGTGACATTCGACACCGAGCCGGACAAGCGCGGCAAGGGTCCGAAGGCCGTCAATCTGTCGGTCGGCTAAGCCGGCTCGCGACGGATCCGACGGAAGCTTTTCAGGCGGGACCGCTCCCGCCCCGGAACGGGTTGTGCCCAGGTCCGGAAAGGTCGCCGGCTTCGAAAATCGCCGAGCTTCGAAAAATCGCCAAGCCACGAAAAATCGTTTACGCCGATTTCCGTTCAGCCTCCGTTCAGCCACGGTCTTCTATTAACCTTTGCTAAAGCCGGTCCGTATCCCCGAAAAAATGCGCGGGCCGACGCGAAGGAGACCGAAAATGAACCGTTTTCTCAAGACCGCCATCCTCAGTGCTGGCATCGCCGCGACCACCTTGGCCACCTACTCGGCGGCCAATGCCGACGACTGGCGCTGGCACCATCATCGTCATCATGGCGGTGACGCCCTCGCCGCCGGCGTTGTCGGCCTCGCGGCAGGCGCCCTGATCGGCAGCGCGCTCAGCAACCCCGGGCCGCGCTATTACGAACCGGCCTATGGTGACGATTATTATGTCGACCGGCCGGTGCGCCGCTACTACGTGCAGGAGCCGCGCGTCGTCTACGCCGACCGCTACGCCGAACCGTGGACCCGCGGCTGGTACGAGTATTGTTCGGACCGCTACCGCAGCTTCAATTCGCGCACCGGCACTTTCACCGGCAGTGACGGCGCCCAGCATTTCTGCGTGGCCAACTGACCGATCGAACATCGCCTGGGTTCCCTGCCCAAGACAAGCGCCGCCCGCAGCGGCGCTTTTCTTTTGAAGGTCAGGTCAGAAACGGATTGGTCCGCCGCTCGTCGCCAAGGCGGCTGCCCGGGCCATGGCCGCAGATGAAACCTATGTCGTCGCCAAGCGGTAGAAGCTTGTCCTTGATCGAGGCGATCAGCGCGGCGTGGTCGCCGCCGGGCAGGTCGGTGCGCCCGATCGAGCCGCGGAACAGCACGTCGCCGACATGCGCGAATTTGGCCGCCCGGTTGTAGTAGACGACATGGCCCGGCGCATGCCCCGGGCAATGCAGCACTTCGAACACATGGTTGCCGAACGACACCGTTTCGCCTTCGGTGAGAAAGCGGTCCGGCACGCAATTGCGCACCGGATCGGTGAGGCCGAAACGTTTGGCCTGGTTCTCGAGATTGGCAAGCAGCGGCTTGTCGGCCTCATGTGGGCCGACAATGTCGATGCCCAGCGCATCCTTCAGGTCCATGGCGCCGCCGGCATGGTCGATATGGCCATGCGTAATCCAGATTGCGCCGGCGGTGATGGCATTGTCCTTCAGCGCTGAAAGTATGTTGTCGATATCGCCGCCGGGATCGACGACGACGCCCGACTTGTCGTCCATATCGAAGAGAATGGTGCAGTTCTGCTGGAAGGGCGTGACCGGCACGATACCGGCATTGAGCTGACCCATGGCTTTCCTTTCCCTTCCTTCGAAGTGTCGCCCTGATGTAGACAGCCCGGCGAACCTCGTCCACCATTGTCCGAACTTCGGGAGGAAATGCGCGGCCTAGGCCGCCGCCATGTTTCCAAAAGGAATGGGCGGCCGAGGCCGCCGGCCGTGTTCCAAAAAAGGAATGGGCGGCCGAGGCCGCCGGCCGTGTTCCAAAAAAGGAATGGGCGGCCGAGGCCGCCCATGGCAAAGTCCGAGAGAACCGGACCTATTTCTTCATTGCATTCATGACCGCGCCGATGATGCCGGTCAGGATCGCGCCACCGCCAACGCCGCCGAGGAGGTTCTTCAGGTCGAGCGCGCTGCCGATGCCGCCCGCCGCCGCTGCCGCGTCAACGCCGCCGCCGCCGAGCAGACTGCCGAGAATGGCCGCGCCGCCGACGCCGCCGATCGCACCGCCGAGGATTTTGGTAAGTTGGCCCATCGCCGCCTGCTTGAACGCCGCGCCAACCGCCTGGCCACCGATAACGCCGGCAATTACCTGTACAACGATCTGAATAATCGTGTTGCTGTCCATGTAACTAGTCCCTCCATAGCCGCCAGCCTCCTCGGGCCGACGCCATCATGAGACGCCGAATTGTTCGAAAGTCAAATGCGCGCGCGCTTAAATAAAAGGGGCGGCTCGAAAACCGCCCCTATTGCACAAAAAAGCTGTGACTATCTCTATTCTGCAGCGATTGCGTGCTTTGGCTGCACCGCGGCGGAATAGTCATTCATCAATGTCTTGGCGATCTCGCCGACCTCGAATCGGTATGGACCGATCTCGGAAACCGGCGTGACCTCGGCGGCGGTGCCGGTGAGGAAGCACTGCTCGAAATCTTTGAGTTCCTCCGGCTTGATGACGCGCTCGATCACCTCGAAACCGCGGTCCTTCGCCAGGCCGATCACCGTGCGGCGGGTTATGCCGTCGAGGAAGCAGTCGGGCGTCGGCGTATGGATCTTGCCGTCCTTGACGAAGAAGATGTTGGCGCCCGTGGCTTCCGCCACCTGGCCGCGCCAATCGAGCATCATGGCATCGGCGTAGCCCTTGGCCTCGGCGGCGTGCTTGGACAGCGTGCAGATCATGTAGAGGCCGGCGGCCTTCGACTTGGACGGCGCGGTGCGCGGATCGGGCCGGCGCCATTCGGCGACGTCGAGGCGAATGCCCTTGAGCTTCTGCGCGGGATCGAAATAGCTCGGCCACTGCCAGATGGCGATGGCGCAGTTGATGCGGTTGTTCTGCGCCGAAACGCCCATCTGCTCGCTGCCGCGCCAGGCGATCGGACGCACATAGGCGTCCTGGAAACCCTGCTTCTTCAACAGCGTGCGGCAGGCCTCGTCGATCTCGGCGACCGGATAGGGAATCTTGAAGCCGAGCAGGCGCGCCGATTCATGCAGGCGCTCATTGTGCTCGGTCAGCTTGAAGATCTGTCCGCCATAGGCGCGCTCGCCCTCGAAGACGGCACTGGCATAGTGCAGGCCATGGGTCAGCACATGGATCTTGGCGTCGGCCCATTTGACGAACTCGCCGTTCATCCAGATGAAGCCTTCCAATTGATCGAAGGGAACGGATGCCATGGAAACCTCCCGCGGGCAGGCGCCCGCAAATCGTTGTGTTTATGACCTTTCGAACCAGCCCCGCGCAGGATCCGAAACGCTGGCCAATGCTTGAAAGCGTAGGCGGATATTCAATCCATGGCAAACTCAGGAAGTTCCGGAAAAACGGCTTCCTCTTGCCTTTTTGTTCGCAATCCGCCGAAAAGCTTGTCAAAAATTATCATTGCCCGGAAATTACGTCAATAGTACTGACATAATTCCCGCCTCGCATGGAGAAACGATGACGAGCCCCGCAGCCGGAAAACCGATCAGGACGGCCATGGCCGATGAGGACGGCATCGACTTCGCCGTGATCGAACTGTTTTTCTTCGCCTATCGCGATTTCACCTCCGACCCGGACCAGATCCTCGCCGATTACGGCTTCGGCCGCGCCCATCATCGCGTGCTGCACTTCGTCAACCGCAGGCCGGGCCTCACCGTCGCCGAGCTGCTCGATGTGCTGAAGATCACCAAGCAGAGCCTGGCGCGGGTTCTGAAGCAGTTGATCGACACCGATCACATCGTCCAGGTGCAGGGTCCGCGCGACCGCCGGCAGCGCGAGCTCTACCCGACCGCCAAGGGTCGCGCCCTGGCCCTGGCGCTGGCGCGGCCACAGTCGCGCCGCATCCGTGCGGCATTGGAGGATTCCGGAACCACCGAACGCGCCACGATCGAGCGCTTTCTGGAAGCGATGGTCAATCCGGAACTAAGAGCGCAGATCGACATTGTGCCTGCGCAAACATCGGGGAAGAACCATGGAGACCATTGAGAAGGTCGATCATCCGTCAGCGCCCGACGATGACGCGCCGCATCTTCTGGTCGTCGACGACGACACGCGTATCCGCAACCTGCTCAAGCAGTATCTGTCCGAGAACGGTTTTCGCGTCACCGTGGCCGGCAATTCCGGCGAGGCCAGGCGCAAGCTCGCCGGCCTCGACTTCGACCTTCTGGTGCTCGATGTGATGATGCCGGGCGAGACCGGCGTCGACCTCACCAGGGCGCTGCGGGCCGAGAAGAACGTGCCGATCCTGATGCTGACGGCGCTGTCCGAGACCGACAGCCGCATCACCGGCCTGGAAGCCGGCGCCGATGACTACCTGCCGAAACCGTTCGATCCGCGCGAGCTGATCCTGCGCATCAACAACATCCTGCGCCGTGGCGGCCCGGCGGCGACGCCGAAGGTGGAGCAACTGGTGTTCGGACCCTACACGTTCCAGATCGCCAAGCGTGAATTGAAGCGCGGCGGCGAGGCGCTTAAGCTGACCGACCGCGAGCAGGAGATCCTCGCGATCTTCGCCGCGCGGGCGGGCGAGACCATACCGCGCCATGAGCTGGTGGGCGATGAATCGGATGTCGGCGAGCGCACCATCGACGTGCAGATCAACCGGCTGCGCCGCAAGATAGAGCGCGATCCGTCCAATCCGGTGTGGCTGCAGACGGTGCGCGGTATTGGGTATCGGCTCAGCGTCGAATAGGTTACCGTCGAAGGCCCTTTGCTGAACGGCCATCGACGAGCGGAAGGGCGAATGGCGACCACGCAACTGGACAAGCCGAAAGGAAGCGGTCCCGGCGATCTCGCATTGCGGACGCTGAGGGCGATGCCGCGTGCCTGGAACCGGTTCTGGCGCCTGGTCGCGCTCTACATGCCGAAGCGGCTTTACGCCCGCTCGCTGATCATCGTCATCGCGCCGATGATCCTGCTGCAGTCGGTGGTCGCCTTCGTCTTCATGGAGCGCCACTGGCAGACGGTCACGCAGCGCCTGTCGCAGGCGACCATCTCGGACATAGCGGCGGTCATCGACATGATGGAGACCTATCCGCACGACGCCGACTACGCCAACATCATCCGCATCGCCCAGGACCGCATGCAGTTGAAGGTGGATCTGCTGCCGCCGGACCCGCTGCCGCCGCCCGGCCCCAAACCGTTCTTCTCGATCCTCGACGAGGCCTTGTCGTCGGAGATCACGAAGCAGATCAACCGCCCGTTCTGGATCGACACGGTCGGCAACTCCAACGTCGTCGAGGTTCGCGTCCAGCTTGAAGGCAAGGTGCTGCGCGTCTTCGTGCGGCGAAGCCAGGCTTATGCCTCGAACACCCACATCTTCCTGATCTGGATGGTCGGCACCTCGCTGGTGCTGTTGATGATCGCCATCCCCTTCCTGCGCAATCAGATCAGGCCGATCCTGACGCTCGCCGAGGCCGCCGAGAGTTTCGGCAAGGGTCGGCCGATGCCGCGCGATTTCCGCCCGCGCGGCGCCGAGGAAGTCCGTCGCGCCGGCTTCGCTTTCATCCAGATGCGAGAGCGCATCGAACGCCAGATCGAGCAGCGCACCGCGATGCTGACCGGCGTCAGCCACGACCTCAGGACCATTCTCACCCGCTTCAAGCTGCAGCTGGCGCTGGCCGGCGGCAAGTCCGAGACCAAGGCCGCGCTGAACCAGGACATCGACGACATGCAGTCGATGCTGGAAGGCTATCTCTCTTTTGCCCGCGGCGAGTCCGCGGAGGACACCGGCCGCTTCGACCTTGAGACCTATTTCCAGAAGCTCGGCGAGGAAGCGCAATTGCGCGGCTGCAAGCTCGCGACGACGCTGGCCGGGGATCCGACCGTGCATGTGCGGCCGAACGCCTTTGCCCGTTTGCTGTCGAACGTCATCGGCAATGCTTTCCGCTATGCCAAGACCGTCGAGGTCCACGCCAATCATGGCCGCGGCTCGCTCACCGTCACCATCGACGACGACGGGCCAGGCATCGCGCCCGACAAGCGCGAAGAGGTGTTCAAGCCCTTCCTGCGGCTCGACGAGGCCCGCAATCTCGATGCCAGCGGCACCGGCCTTGGCTTGTCGATCGCCCGCGACATCGCCCGCAGCCACGGCGGCGACGTCAGCCTCGAGGACAGCCCGCTCGGCGGCCTGCGCGCAGTGATCAAGGTGCCTGCGTAAGTCCAGCCGAGACAGGCTTCATCCGCCCGTCATGAAATCATGGTCAAGAGCGCGCATGAAGCGCGCGACCTCTGTTGATTCGGCCCTGCCGCATCGCTTCGATCCGGCCCCTGCCCGGGTGCGCTGGAGCGAGGCGCGAGCGGCTGCCTGGTTGCCGTTCCGGCACCGCGCCGGCGCGCTCAGGATTTATTGCGGCGAAGGCCCGTCATCCGTGTCGGGATCGCCATGCGTATCGGGATCGCCATGCGTATCCTGATGGTCACCGACGCGTGGCGGCCTCAGGTCAATGGCGTGGTGCACACGTTGGAACGCCTCACCGAGGCGCTGAAATCCTTCGACGTCGAGCTCGATTTCCTGACGCCGAACCTGTTTCGCACCTTGCCGATGCCGACCTATCCCGACATCCGCTTGGCGCTGACCACGCCTGGCCGCGTCGCGCGCATGATCGAGGCCGCCAAGGCCGACCACATCCACATTGTCACCGAGGGTCCGCTCGGCATCATGGCGCGCCGCCATTGCCGGAAGGTTGGCCGCCCCTTCACCACCAGCTATCACACCCGCTTTCCCGAATATCTCAGCGCCCGCCTGCCGGTGCCGGAGAGCTGGGCTTACAACTGGCTGCGCGACTTCCACAATTCCGGACAGGGCACGCTTGTCGCCACGCAATCGCTGGCGGACGATCTCGCCGCGCGCGGCTTCAACAGGCTGAGGCCCTGGACGCGCGGCGTCGACACCGACCATTTCCGGCCCAACAAGCGCAAGGAAACCGGATTCCCGCGTCCGGTTTTTCTATGCGTCGGCCGCGTCGCGATCGAAAAGAACCTGACCGCCTTCCTCGATCTCGACCTGCCCGGCAGCAAGGTCATCGTCGGCGAAGGACCGGAACTGGCAAAGCTCAAGGCGCGCTATCCCAACGCGCATTTCCTCGGCCACCGCCCGAACGACGAGCTGGCCGAGATCTACGCCTCGGCCGACGTCTTCGTCTTTCCGAGCCGCACCGACACCTTCGGCAACGTCATCATCGAGGCGCTGGCCAGCGGAACGCCCGTTGCCGCCTATCCGGTGACCGGACCGATCGACATTGTCGGCGACGGCGTCGGCGGGGCCGTGTCGACCGACCTGGGCGAGGCGGCGATGAAGGCGCTTGAAGTCGATCGCGCCGAAGCGCGCCAGCGCGCGATGCGCTACAGCTGGCAGGCCTGCGCCGAAATGTTCCTCGACGCCGTCGACGAAGCGCTGGGAATGCCAAGCAAGCGCGCCGATCAGGACAGAGCGGCGCCAGTTCGCCCCAGGCTCGCCCTAGAATAGGCGCCCGCCGTCCGGCACCTTGCGCTCGATGGCGCCGAGCACCACGGCGCCCTCTTCGTCGGGAAAGCCCAGCGTCAGTACCTCCGACATGAACGGGCCGATCTGGCGCGGCGGGAAATTAACCACCGCGAAGACCTGGCGGCCGATCAGCGTTTCCGGCGCGTAGTATTTGGTGATCTGCGCCGATGACTTCTTCACCCCGATCGTCGGGCCGAAATCGATCTTCAGCTTGATCGCAGGCTTGCGCGCCTCCGGAAACGGCTCGGCCTCGACGATCGTGCCGGCACGGATGTCGACACGGTCGAAATCGGCAAAGCTGATCTCGGGCTTTCGCTCGCTGCTGGAACTCATCGGCGATATCGGCTTGGTTCAGGCGTTACCATGGGTCTCAAAGAGCACGCTGGACAGCGCGTCCTTGGCCGATGTACCCGACCAGACGACGAACTGGAAGGCCTGGAAATAGCATTCGCAGGCCTCCAGCGCCGAGGACAGCAGCACCTCGACCTGCTGGCTCGACGGCTCGACCCCGCCGGCAAGCAGCAGCGACTGCCGGAACATGATCGCGCCTTCCTGTTCCCACAGATCGAAATGCCCGAACAGCATCTGCTCGTTGATCAGCGAAAGCAGCCGCATCACTTCCAGCGTACGCGTCTCCGGTACCTTGATGTCGAAGGCGCAGGCCAGATGCAGCGCCTCGAAATCCTCCATCCAGGAAAAGGAGACGTGATAGTCGGTCCAGCTGCCGGCCACCGAAATCGAAATCTCGTCGTCGCCGGCGCGTTCGAAGGACCAGTCGTTGTTGTGGGCCACCTGCTCGATGACATCCACCGGGTGGATTTCGCGGGAGAATTCGAGTTCGAGGAGTTCCATGAATGCTTCCTGTGTTCAGGGGAGCGCCACACGCTCCGCGGGGCACACACGACGAACAATCTTGTCTAGAACTCGGACGGTCAGGACTTTCCAACACAAAGACCCAACCGGACCCCACCGCCCGGCGCATGACCCTGCTTCGAATCATGCAACAAATTCAGTCTATTGATCGGGAGTCGCGTGAACAGCCCAATTTTTCGCACTGCGTCATCCGCATGTGGAAAGGTGGCTGTCACGAAGATTCATGCAATGCCGGTAAGCGATTCACGGCAAAGCGATTTTTCGGATCGCGCTATGTGGAAAAGTTTAATGATTATTTTTTTGCGCGGGGCTTCGCGGCACCCGTTGGTGCGGCCTGTCCGGTCAGTTCGGCGAGCTTGGCCTCGAGCGCCTCGACGCGCGTCGCCAGCTGGATGTTGTCTTCCCGCGCCTTGACCGCCATCTCGCGCATGGCCTCGAACTCTTCGCGCTGCACCACATCCATGGAATTCAGCATGCGCTCGGCCTGGGCCCGGAACGCCGTCTCCACTTCGCGCCGCACGCCCTGCGCGGCACCCGCAGCATCGGTCATGATCTTTGCGAATTCGTCGAGAATGCGGTTCGGTCCGGTCGACATGGCAGATCCTCGCTTTGTCGTTTTGACGTAGTCGCGCGCGGCGCGGAATGCAAGAACGTTGGGGTTTGATGCCGCCTCTGCGTTGCTATGGCGCATGGCGGCGCGCCATGCCTGAACAAAGCTATCACATCGCCCGACCTGTACTTGAAACCGCCAAATCGCCTATTGTGCTGTGTATTGTTCCAGCACTCAGTTAGGATCGACCAATGGCAACGCCCCCGCGCCGACCGACAAACCCGATCGCAGCCGCGGAAGCTGCCTTCAAGCCCGTCAAAAAGCCCGTGGCGCCAATTCGCGAGGCCGCGGCGGTGCCAAATGTCAGAGAGCTTGTTTCGATAAGGGTCGATCGCGCTGTGCTCGACCACTTCCAGGAAGGTGGCCCCGGCTGGCAGGACAGGATCAACGAAGCTCTAGTACAGATTGTCGCCGGCAAACCTGAAGTTTGAAATCGCTCGTCCTGGCGTTCAGAACGTCAATCGCCTTGCCTTGACCGCGCCAAAACCCTGCCGCATGGTCCGCGCCCAATCGTGACCGTCATCGGGGAACCGTTTTGAGCGAATATTTCCTGCTGCCGCTGGCCTCCCTGCCCTTCCCCAACATCGATCCGGTCATCGTCCATATCGGGCCGCTGGCGGTGCATTGGTACGGCGTCGGCTACATCGTCGGCATCCTCTTTGCCTGGTGGTACGCCAAGCGCCTGATCACCAATCCGCGCCTGTGGCCCGACGGCAATCTGCCGATGAAGCCCGAGGACCTCGACGACTTCATCGTCTGGGCGGCGATCGGCGTCGTACTTGGCGGGCGCACCGGCTACGTGCTCTTCTACGACCTGCCGCGCTACATCGCGCATCCGCTCGACATCTTCGCGGTCTGGCAGGGCGGCATGTCGTTCCACGGCGGCCTGCTCGGCGTCATCCTCGCCATGACGCTGTTTTCGCTCAAGCGCCGCATTCCCACCTGGACATTGTTCGATGTGGTGTCGGCCGGCGTGCCGGTCGGGCTTGGCCTGGTCCGTGTCGCCAACTTCATCAATTCGGAGCTTTGGGGCCGGCCGTCGGACGTGCCCTGGGCGATCGAATTCCCCAATGGCGGCCCGTTCACTCGCCACCCCAGCCAGCTCTACGAGGCGCTGCTCGAAGGTCTGGTGCTGTTCCTGGTGCTGCGCTTCCTCACCCATTCGCGCCTGAAGCTGAAGATGCCGCGCTTCGTCGGCGGCGCCTTCATCTGCGGCTACGGCCTGTCGCGCATCTTCGTCGAGTTCTTCCGCGAGCCCGACCAGCAGCTCGGCTATCTGCTCGGCACCGGCTGGCTGACCATGGGCATGATCCTGTCCACGCCGATGGTGCTCGCCGGCATCTGGGCCATGGTCACCGCAAGACCGGCGGCCGAGCCGCGGGCGGCATGACCCGGCTGAAGGAGCGCATCATAGGCCTGATCGGCGCGGCGGGGCCGATCCCGGTCAGCGAATACATGGCGCTCTGCCTGTTCGATCCCGACGAGGGCTATTACACGACGCGCGAGCCCTTCGGCGCCGCCGGCGACTTCGTCACCGCGCCAGAGATCAGCCAGATGTTCGGCGAGCTCGTCGCCGTCTGGCTCTACCAGGCCTGGCAAGGTGCCGGCCGGCCGTTGCCCGCGACCTTCGCCGAAATCGGTCCCGGCCGCGGCACCTTGATGAAGGACATGCTGCGCACCTGGTCGCGGCTCGACCCGGCGCTCGTGGCCGGCGCCTCTTTTGCCATGATCGAGACCAGCCCGCGCCTGGCTGAGATCCAGAAGCAGACGCTTGCCGGCGAAAGCGCGCCGCTTGCCTGGCACCAGACCATTGACACGCTGCCGGGGCAGTCGCTCTTTATCGTCGGCAATGAGCTGTTCGACGCGGTGCCGATCCGGCAGTTCGTCCTTGTCGGCGAAAGCTGGCGCGAGCGCGTGGTCGGTCTCGATGGCGCCGATGAACTGCGCTTCTTCGCCGGCGCGGGGTCTGTCGATCCGGCACTGCTGCCGGCCGCCGCGGCCGATGCGCCGCAAGGCGCCGTCGTCGAAGTGGCGTCCGCCCGTTCGGCGCTGATGTCGCAAATCGCCGAACGCATCGCCGGCCAGGGCGGCGCCGGCCTCTTCATGGACTACGGCCACCTCCGGCCCGGGATCGGCGACACCTTCCAGGCGCTGCGCCGGCATCGGCGCGAAGACGTGCTGGCCAATCCAGGTGAAGCCGATCTCACCGCCCATGTCGATTTCACGCCCCTTGCCGATATGGCGCGCGCTCACGGCCTCGATGTGCAATTGTCGACCCAGGGCGAATTCCTGCTCGGGATGGGCCTGCTCGAGCGCGCCGGCACGCTCGGCGCCGATGCCGACGCCAAGACACGTCAAGCGATTTCGGACGCGGTCGAACGCCTGGCCGGCCCCGATGCGATGGGCGAGCTGTTCAAGGTGATGAAGGTCCTGCCGGCGGCGAGGGCAGGCTGAAATCGACGGGCGGTTATGCCGCATGGTCCCGTCGTCGTCCGAACTTCGCCTTGACGAGACCGCCCCGCACGGACGACAACCCCAACCATGCTGAATCAGACCAGACCCGATCCAGTGCGCTCGCCGCTCCTTGAAAAGGCGCAAGGCATGCGCCACGGCTATTTCACGCGCATCGGCGGCGTCTCCGACGGTATCTATCGGGGTCTCAACATCGGCACGGGCTCCAGCGACGATCAGACACTGGTCGCCGAGAACCGGCGGCGCGTTGCCGCCTGGATGGGCGTGCCGCCGGATCATCTGTTGACGGCGCACCAGGTCCATTCGCCGGATGTCGTTGTCGCCAGGGAACCCTTTGCGGGGGCCCGCCCGAAAGCTGATGCCATCGTCACCGACCGTCCGGGCATCGCCATCGGCGCCTCGACCGCCGATTGCGGGCCGGTGCTGTTCGCCGACACCGAGGCGCGCGTCATCGGTGCCGCCCATGCGGGCTGGAAGGGCGCCTTCACCGGCGTGCTGGAAAATACCGTCGCCGCGATGGAGAGCCTCGGCGCCAGCCGCGAGCGCATCGTGGCCGTGCTCGGTCCTTCCATCGGCCCCGACAATTACGAGGTCGGGCCGGAATTCGTCGCCCGCTTCGTCGAGGCCGACGCCGGCAATCATCGCTATTTCAGGCCATCGAGGACCGCCGGCCACTCGATGTTCGATCTCAACCGATATACGGTCGACCGGCTGCGCAAAGCCGGCGTGACCGCCGAGGGGCTTGGCCGCTGCACCTATGCGGAAGAAGACCTGTTCTATTCCTACCGGCGTACCACACACCGCAAGGAAGCGGATTACGGGCGCCAGGTTTCGGCAATCGTTCTGGAGAAAGAATAATGGCGCTGCATTTCGAACGTTCGGAATTCGACGCGCGGCGCGACCGGCTGCTGATCGAGATGGCCGAGAAGAAGCTCGACGCCGTGCTCCTGTTCGCGCAGGAGAGCATGTATTGGCTGACCGGCTACGACACGTTCGGCTTCTGCTTCTTCCAGTGCCTGGTGGTGAAGGCCGACGGCTCGATGGTGCTGCTCACCCGTTCGGCCGATCTGAGGCAGGCGCGCCACACCTCGACCATCGACAACATCGTGCTTTGGACCGATCGTCAGGGGGCCAATCCGGCGATCGACCTGCGCAACCTGCTCAACGACCTCGATCTGCTCGGCGCCCGCATCGGCGTCGAATACGACACCCATGGCCTGACCGCCTACAATGGTCGCCGCCTGGACGAGCAGTTGCAGACCTTCGGCCAGATCGCCGATGCTTCCGGCATCGTCGGCCGGCTGCGCCTGTTCAAGAGCCCGGCCGAGATCGCCAAGGCGGAAAAGGCCGCCAATCTTTCCGACGACGCGCTGGATGCCGCCCTGCCCCTGATCAAGCAAGGCGGCGACGAAGGGCTGATCCTTGCCGCCATGCAGGGCGCGGTCTTTGCCGGCGGCGGCGACTATCCCGCCAATGAGTATATCATTGGCTCCGGGGCCGATGCCTTGCTTTGCCGCTATAAGGCCGGCCGCCGCAAGCTCACCAAGAACGACCAGCTGACGCTCGAATGGGCTGGCGTCTTCCACCACTATCATGCCCCCATGATGCGCACCGTTTTGACCGGCAAGGCGTCGAAACGTCATCAGGAATTGTTCGACGCGTCCCGCGCCGCCCTGCTCGCGGTCGAAAAGGCAATGACGCCGGGCAACACTTTCGGCGACGTCTTCGACGCGCATGCCCGCACGCTCGAAGCGCACAATCTGACCAAGCACCGGCTGAACGCCTGCGGCTATTCGGTCGGCGCGCGCTTCACGCCGTCCTGGATGGACATGCCGATGTTCTACCAGGGCAACATGGAACCGATCGCGCCCAACATGACGCTGTTCGCGCATATGATCATCATGGACTCCGAGACCGAGACCGCGATGACGCTTGGCCGCACCTATCTCACCACGGAATCGGCGCCGAAGCCGCTGTCGCGCCATGATCTCGACTTGATCGTGCAGTGAATCCATAATCGTTCGTTCACGCGGGGGCGTTCGCCAGCAGGGGAGTTTTCAGGCAAATGAGACGATCGCAGGTGACGACCGTGTCATTGCTTGCGGCGCTGGCGCTTGGCGCCTGCACCAACGCCAAGGACGTCCTGGAGCCTTCGGCGATCACCCCGCCGGCGGGCTCGGCCCAGTCTTCGGCCGCTTCGCAGGGCACATCGACGACGGCCACAACCCCGACCACGACCGCGCCCGCCCCTTCGCCCGCGCCTTCCGCCACAGCGTCGCCCGCGACATCCAGGACACCGGCCCAGACCGCGGCTGTCGCCAAGACGCGGCTGCAGGTGGCGCCGATCGTCGGCGCGTCCGTGGAGGCTGCGGCGCCCTTGACGGCGGAACTGCAGGCCCGTGCCCGTCAGCGCGGCCTGACGCTTGTCGGCAGCACGGACCAGACGGCCACGCATGTGCTGAAGGGCTATTTTTCGACGATGTCCGAGGGCAAGGACACGACCGTCATCTATGTCTGGGACATCTACGACCCCTCCGGCAATCGCCTGCACCGCATCAATGGCCAGCAGAAGGCGCCCGCGGCCGGCAGCGGCGAAGGCTGGCCCGCGGTGGCGCCCGCGACCATGCAAGCCATTGCCGACCAGACGATCGACCAGTTCGCCGCCTGGCTCGGCAGCGGCGGCGCCGGCTGACCGGACCGGCGCGGGCCGAACTGTTGCCGGCCAAACTGTTGCCGGCTTGCGATGTTTTCCGTGTTTGTTGCGGCCACCGGAAGGATTCCCGACGACGAGGCTTGCAATACCGGCCCGGGCCGCTAAAAGCCCGCTTAAAAGGCGCATGAGAGTCTCTCCGGCCTCTCCATCCTTCACCAGGAACGGTGCATGAAGCTTTTCGCGGGCAATTCCAATCGGGTGCTGGCCGAGGCGGTCGCTCGCTATCTCAACGTCCCGCTGGGCAAGGCCAGCGTCAGGCGCTTCGCCGACCAGGAAATCTTCGTCGAGATCCAGGAAAACGTGCGCGGCGAGGATGTCTTCATCCTGCAGTCGACCTCTTATCCGACCAACGACCATCTGATGGAACTGCTCATCATGATGGATGCCTTCATGCGCTCCTCGGCGCGGCGCATCACGGCGGTCATCCCCTATTTCGGCTATGCAAGGCAGGACCGCCGCGCCTCGGGCCGCACGCCGATTTCGGCCAAGCTGGTCGCCAACATGATCACCCGCGCCGGAGCCGACCGCGTGCTGACGCTTGATCTCCATGCCGGCCAGATCCAGGGTTTCTTCGACATCCCGACCGACAATCTGTTCTCGGTGCCGGTGATGGCCCGCGACGTGAAGGCCAAGTACAAGCAGCTCGGCAATGTCGTCGTCGTGTCGCCCGACATTGGCGGCGTGGTGCGGGCGCGCGCGCTGGCCAAGCGCTTCGACGCGCAACTCGCCATCGTCGACAAGCGTCGCGAGCGTCCCGGCGAATCGGAAGTCATGAACATCATCGGCGCCGTCGCCGGCAAGGACTGCCTCCTGATCGACGACATCGTCGATTCCGGCGGCACGCTTTGCAACGCGGCCGACGCGCTGCTGGCCAATGGCGCGACCTCCGTCACCGCCTACATCACCCATGGCGTGCTCTCCGGCGGCGCCGTTGCCCGTATCGCCGGATCGAAGCTGCAGGAACTGGTGATCACCGATTCCATTCAGCCGACGCAGGGCGTGCTCGACGCCCCGAACATCCGTGTCATTTCGATCGCCGACCTGCTGGGCGAAGCGATCTCGCGCACGGCGACCGAGGAATCGGTCTCGAGCTTGTTCGACTAGGCGAAGGCGGCCCCGAGCGGACGTCGACCGAAGGCTCCTGCGCTTATCAAGGCGATCAGCAGGCTCACCAACTAGCTAGCTCTTTCCATCTGTGTCTCGTTGACGTTGACGCAGTCGCTTGACGTATGTCGAATCAACAAGCTTCTTTGGAGAAAGGCCCAAAGCGCAATTCGCCAGCGAAGCGTAGGTGCCATCGGTTAGCTTTAGGTTGTTCGGTATCGCGCCGTGGTTCTGACGACTATTCTCTTGGATCGCAGCGAAAAATGCTTTGAAGAAATCAGAGAGCGAAGGGCGAGAGGCTTTAGTTCCGGCTTCTGTCAGGGGATCGGTAGCTAGGGCGCTCGCATTCTCCGCATCAACTGCCAGCTCTCGTGCAAAATCCCCGAGAGTTGGCCAGTATTTCAGGTCGAATCGGCCGCTTAAATTAGCAAACTCTGCGCGCACCCAAGATTGAAAAAGGTAGTTTCCCCTTGCCGCAGCCTCTATCACGCCACACACATCGTAATGTGTATTGGTGTAAAATTGAGAGTGATTGTGGAGCGTGCTTCTCTCATCAAGGAGGTTGGCCAAATCTGTGGCTTTGATTGCAATTTCTCGGTTTATCGCCTCAAGTCGGCCCTTCTTTTTCCGTGTTGCAGCTAGTTTTTCTGGGCTCCAAAAGGCAGCCGCGCCCAAAAGCGCGCCAAAAAACGAATCTAGCGCATGAGATCGATTGTACAGTTTATCATATAACTCATCATAGGCATCGATCAGTTCCTCCCGCCGCGAAAGAAGGTGCTCCGCAACCGCATTTTCACTAGGCAAAATTTGGCGCTCTGTATTGTATTTCAATCCTGCGCGAAGGATTTCCTCACATATTTCAACCGGCTTTGCAGTACGCATCGCGTTCCTCATGATTGACCGAATATCAATTGAGGATACCTTGCACCGATAGTCGTCGCGGCACCTCAGCGAAAAATTATTTCTGTTTTTGAGGTACCTAATGCAGAGCCGTCGAGCCTGTTTCGACTAGTTGTGGCCAATGGCTGCCGACGCATAGCGCAGCAGCGTGACCCCTTGCGCGAGGCGCTCCGTACCGAGCGGCCTCAACGCCAGCGACAGGCCGGACTGGAAATAGGGCTTGCCGCCGCCTAGCACGACCGGATGCATGTAAAGCCGGTATTCGTCGATCAGGCCGGCACGCGCAAGGTGCCCGGCAAGGTCGGCGCCGGAGACCGAGATCTCGCCATCTGTATCCGCCTTGAGGGTCCTTGCCACCGCCTCCGCATCGGCCTTCACCAGGCGGGCATTCGGCCCGACCTCCTGAAGCGTGGTCGAAAACACGACCTTCGGCGTCTCCCGCCACGCGCTGGCAAAATCCCGCTCGACGTGCTCAGCCGCGATATCGCGTTCCGGGCTGTCCCAGAAGCGCATGGTTTCATACATCCTGCGCCCGCACAGCGCGATCGACGTCCGCCTCATCTCGTCGTTGAAATGCCGATGCAATTCTTCCTCGGGAATCGGCAGGTCGATGTCTCCGCTCGCCCCGGCGATGTAGCCGTCCAGCGATGTCAGCATGGCATAGACGATCGTTGCCACCAGCGTTCCTCCGATTTTGTCTCCTTACAAAGGGAAGCATAACCAATTGCAATTTGCAACCAGTATTCGGCAAACGGAACCAGACTGAGAACCGACGCATCAACTCAATGCTGACGACGCTGTTTCACGCGGCGATCGGACCGCCTGTGCGGCTCGGGTTTTCACCGGCATCGCGCGCCCCGCGCATATAGCCGCGCGGCGAAGCGCCGAGCATGCGCTTGAACATGGTGATAAAGGCCGGCACGCTGTCATAGCCGAGATCGAGCGCCACCCTGGTGATCGGCTCGCCGTCGGCGAGCCTTGGCAACGCCGCGAAAAGACAGGCCTGCTGGCGCCAGGTCGACAGCGACAGCCCGGTCTGGCGATGGAAGGCACGGGTGAACGAGCGCCGGCTCATGCCCGAGGCATCCGCCCATTCGTCGATCGTCGCATGCGGCGAAGGGGCCGCCACGAAGCGCCGGCAAAGCGCCGCGAGCTTCGGATCGGACGGGAAGGGCAAGCCGAGCGGCCGTTCCGGCAGGTTCGGGATCTCGTGCAGCAGCAGTCCCATGATGAGCGCCGCCCGCCCTTCGAGCTCGCCGCCCTGCGGCAGCTTCTCCGATTCGACGATCAGGCTGTGCATCAGCTCGGTGATGCCGACGACGCGCAAGCTGTCCGGCAGGCCGGCAATGGCGCCCGGCATCACATAGACCGAGCGCATCGATACGTCGCCCAACATTTCGACGGAATGCTCGATGCCGGCCGGTATCCACATCGCATGGTCGGGCGGCACCATCCAGCGCCCGCGCCTGGTCGTCACCAGGACCACGCCGACCAGCGCGTGCAGCAGCTGGCTGCGGCTATGGCGGTGCTGCGGCACGTGATAGCCATCCGGATATTCGGTCGGCAGCGCGACCGCCGGCCCGACAGCCTGTTCCAGCCATTGCCAGCGGCTTTCATGCAGCCGGCCGAGCTCGGCGGCGTCGCCCTTGAATATCTCCTTGCCATGCGGCATCGATGTGGCCCACTTGCGAAACTATTGGACCAAACCACGAAAGAAGTCGCTTGGCAACGGGCCTATAAGGCCGCCTGCGGTTCGCCGCCTAGAGCATGATCCCGAAAAGTAGAAACCGGTTTTCGGAAAAGATCATGCTCCAACAAGACCACGGAGCATTGCCTTGACTGATACGACCGCCACCTCCGTCGCCGCACCGGCGCCGGCAAGCAACATCTCGGCGCAAGCGACGGCCTTCACCGTCATTCTTGCGGTGAGCTTCTGCCACTGCGTCAACGACATCATGCAGTCGCTGCTTTCGGCGATCTATCCGCTGCTCAAGGACAATTACGGCCTCGATTTCTGGCAGATCGGCCTCCTGACCTTCACCTTCCAGGTGACGGCCTCGCTGCTGCAGCCGGTGATCGGCATGATCACCGACAAGAAGCCGATGCCCTACTCCTTGCCTTGGGGCATGGCCTCGTCGCTGGTCGGCCTGGTGGTGCTCGCTCATGCCGGCCACTATTGGCTGCTGCTGATCGGCGCCTCGCTGATCGGCATCGGCTCGGCGATCTTCCATCCGGAATCCTCGCGTATCGCCCGCTTCGCCTCGGGCGGCCGCTTCGGCCTGGCGCAATCGCTGTTCCAGGTGGGCGGCAATTTCGGCCAGGCCATGGGCCCGTTGCTCGCCGCCTTCATCGTCGTGCCGTTCGGCCAGACCAGCATTTCCTGGTTCGCCGTCGGCTCGCTGATCGGCATCGTCGTTTTGTGGCGGGTCGGCGGCTGGTACAGCCGGCTGCGCGCCTCGCTGGCAACCCGCAAGCAGGCTGCCCATGTCTCGCCCTTCGCGCGCAAGAAGGTCATGTGGGCATTGGCCGTGCTGACGCTGCTGGTGCTGACCAAGAACGCCTATATCGCCTCGCTCTCCAGCTACTACACCTTCTACGCCATGCATAAATTCGGCGTTTCGGTGCAGATGAGCCAGGTGATGCTGTTCCTCTTCCTTGGCGCCTCGGCGCTGGGCATCCTGCTCGGCGGCCCCTTCGGCGACCGCTACGGCCAGAAGGCGATGATCTGGTTTTCGATCGTCGGCGTGCTGCCCTTCACGCTGGCGCTGCCCTACGCCAATCTGGAATGGACGATGGTGCTCACCGTGGTGATCGGCCTGATCCTGTCGTCGGCCTTCTCCAACATCGTCGTCTTCGCGCAGGAACTGGTTCCGGGCCGCGTCGGCATGATCGCCGGCATCTTCTTCGGCTTCGCCTTCGGCATGGGCGGCATCGCCGCCGCGGTGCTCGGCGTCGTCGCCGACATGAAGGGCATCGACTTCGTCTACCAGATCTGCTCGTACCTGCCCTTGCTTGGCCTGCTGACGGTGTTCCTGCCCAACATGAAGCAAGCGAAGGCCTGAGCCGATCGGGTCGGCGGCCAAGCTGCCGTTCAACAAAAGATCGCCCGGGGGGTTCGGAGCCTTGAAGGTTCCGGCGGCGGCGTCCCATGGCGCGACGCTTGCTTTACCCAACAAGCAGCTTCTTCCCTCGCCTCCCTCGCCACGGAGATCAGCTCCTTCCCCTCCAACCCAGGCGTTGCAAAAGGCCGTGAAGAAAGCGGCCCCGGCCATCTGCCGGGCTCGCCGCCGGCTGGCGTTGCCGCCTCGGCAGCGCTGCGAACAGCTCGGGAAGCTTTCGCAGCGTCGAACTCCAAAGCAGCGTGTCGAGCTGTGCGATGTCCGCCGATTTCAGCGCTTCCGGTTCGCTTCTGAGCGCCTGGGCAAGCACATCCCGGAAGTCTTCCGGCCGGTCCGCCAGCCGGACATCCGGCCAATTCTGGAATTGCTCGTAGCCGCGCAACGCGAAGGTTGTCGCCACGACCGGCTTGCGGCTGTACAGCGCTTCCGCGGTCTTGATGTTCGTGCCGCCGCCTTCGACGATCGGAAGCATCATGACGTCGGCAAGCTCGATCAGCGCGCTGAGGGTCGCGCCGTCCTGCACGCCGAGCAGCTCGATCCGGGCATTGTCGGCGCCACGGTGCCGCAGGAATCCGGGATCGTCGCGGATCTGATCGGCAACGCCGCCAACCACCACGATCCGCTCCGAGGCTGAGAGAAAACCAAGGTCCGGATCCGTCATCTGGAGAAAACCGCGGGCGTTGGGTGGATGGCCCGATCCGACGAACAGCGCTGTGCGCAGGCCGGCGAACCGCGATGCCCAACGATCGAGGCCGGCGGGCGTTTCCCGCGGCCATACGCCGTTGGCGGCGACCACCACGTTTGGATTGAGCTTGCGAAAATAGGCTGCATCCTGCTCGCTGACCGCGACCACCAGGTCCGCCTTTGCGGCAAGATCAGCTTCGATGTCCGCCGCGCGTCGCGCGCTCCAAAGGTTCGTTCCCGCGCCGGCTATCTCGGCCTCTTGCGCCAGCAATTGCTGTTCGACGTTTTGCGAGCTGTAGACGATTGAAAAACGCGCCTCGGGCGAGCACGTTTCAACATACTCACGCAAGGCCGGCCAGAGCCAGCATTGCTCCACCGCGACGACATCCGGCCTGAAGTCGTCGAGAAAAATTGCGATCTCGCGACGATGGGAGCTGCTCCGCGCGATGAATTCGGCGGTGGCGACATCGGAACGCCATTTGCGCCTGGCCATCTGCTTGCGAAACCGGCGCGGCATCTCGATGAAAAGATCGCCAGCCTCCATTTCCCGCCTGGCGCCGCGGTTGGGAGTAACGAGGACATGGCGTGTTTCCCACCCACAGTCCCGCAGGACCTTGTGGATGGCATTCGCCCGCAGCTGGCCGCCATGGACCGGCTGCCGGATCGGATACGTTCCCAGCGAAACATATCTCATCGGATCGGCGTGATGCTGCAACCGCCGGCATCAAGCAGCGATCCTACGACGGCACTCATTTTCTTGCCCCCTTCTCCAGACGGGACACTACCATTTTTCGACGCCAAGTCTGGAGATGATATCGGCGGCCGGGTGCTGGCTTCTCGTCGAGATCGAAAGGAACGGCAAAGGGACAATGTCGGGCGTCCTGCCCAACCGCGACCGATGGTCCTTCGTCCTTGCAGCACCCGCCCGAGGGCGGGTGCTTTCGCGTTTTGGCAGGCAGGCTCAGGCCTTGAAGAAGGCCAGCAGATCGGCGTTGATGACATCCGCATGGGTCGTTGCCATGCCGTGCGGGAAACCCTTGTAGACCTTGAGCTCGCCCTTCTTGAGCAGCCTGATCGAGATGAGCGCGGAGTCGGCGATCGGGACGATCTGGTCGTCGTCGCCATGCATGACCAGCACCGGCACGTCGATTTTCTTCAGGTCCTCGGTGAAGTCTGTCTCGGAGAAGGCCTTGATGCAGTCGTAATGCGCCTTGGCGCCGCCCATCATGCCCTGGCGCCACCAATTGTCGATGACACCTTCGGAAGCCTGGGCGCCCGGGCGGTTGAAGCCGTAGAACGGTCCGGCCGGCACGTCATGGAAGAACTGGGCGCGGTTGGCGGACAGCGCCGCCCGGAAACCGTCAAACACCTCGATCGGCAGACCACCTGGATTTGCCGGCGTCTTCAACATGATCGGCGGCACCGCACCGATCAGCACGGCCTTGGCGACGCGGCCTCCGCCGCCATGTTGCGCGACATAGCGCGCGACCTCGCCGCCGCCGGTCGAATGACCGACGTGGATGGCATCCTTGAGGTCGAGATGCTCCGCGAGCGCTGCCACATCCGCGGCATAGGTGTCCATCTCGTTGCCGGTATCGGTCTGGCTGGACCTGCCATGGCCGCGCCGGTCATGGGCGATGACGCGGTAGCCCTGTGCCAGGAAGAACAGCATCTGGGCGTCCCAGTCGTCGCTGCTCAGCGGCCAGCCATGGTGGAAGACGACCGGCTGGCCAGTCCCCCAGTCCTTGTAGAAGATCTGTGTTCCGTCCTTCGTGGTGATCGTGCCGCTGCCCGAACCCGACTTGGTCTGCGAGGTCATCTCAATCTCCTTATATAGCGCGATAAACAATATCGCGATAATTATCTCACAATGGAGATGGGGCGCCTTGTCCACGAAAATATGTATCGCGATACCATTTCCCGTGGTACATAAAGGATGCTCAGTCGGCAAAGGAATGCGCCGTGCCTCTCCCGTTGGACAATCAGCTCTGCTTTACCCTCTACGCCACCAGCATGGCGATCAACCGCACCTACAAGCCAATGCTGGACGAGATGGGGATCACCTATCCGCAATATCTCGTGCTCAATGCGCTGGGAGAGACGGACGGCATGTCGGTGGGCAGCATCGCGCATCGGCTGGCCCTCGAATCGAGCACCATCACGCCGCTGGTGAAACGCATGGAACAGGCTGGCCTTGTCACCCGCCAGCGCAGCCAGACGGACGAGCGCCAGGTGCAGGTCGACCTGACCGCCGCCGGACGTGCTCTGCTCGTCCGGTGCAATTGCCTGAACGAGACCCTGATCGAGCGCTCAGGCATGAAGCTGGCTGAACTCGATGCCCTGAACCGGCAAATCCAATCGCTGCGCAATGCTTTAAGCCGCGGCCCGACGGTGGACACCGCCTAAGGCTAATTGAGATTCAAGGTCGGGCCGGCATCACCTGAATATCACCTTAGTGTCGCGCCGCGCCGCCTTTCTCCCTGGGCAGTATCAGCACCCTGTCGGCAAGATAGATCGCCTCTTCAAGGTCATGGGTCACCATAACCATGGTGACATGGCGTCGAGCGCCCCGAGCGGCTCGTCGAGCAGCAGGATTTCTGGCTGCACCGTCAGTGCCCTGGCGATGCCGACGCGCTGCGCCATGCCGCCGGAGAGCTGCCTGGGATATGCATCGCTGAATTCGGCAAGGCCCATGCGGGCGGCGGCTGACGGCGAGGCTCGGCTGCCGACAAGCGGATCGCAACGGGAACTGTCCTTGGATGGCGCCGGCACTTTCGGCCAATGCTGGGAAACCCTCAGCGAGCCACCGCCAACTCGATCAGGCCGGCGGCAAGTTCCGCGGCCTCGCTGTCGCCCAGGGGACTGAGCGCGCGCCAGATATGGAAACTGATGGCAGCTTGCACGGCGGCATCCACGCGCATTCGCCGCTCACTATCGGGCCGTGCCGCCTCCATCAGGACCCGGCGAACGGCATCAAGGTACTGGCCCAGACCTTTCTCTATGATTTGCTTGAGAGCTGGTCGCAATTCTGCGTCACGCATCACGTTGGCGGTCATCGGTTCCGTCTCGCGATACCAGCCGTAAAGATCCGACAGAACCCGACGGATTCGCCTGGACGGACTTTCGATCGAGAGCCAGGCAGCCGGATCCGGCACTGGATGAAGCTCCCGCCAGTGGGATGAGCATGCGGCAAGCAGCGACTGCTCGTCGGGAAAGTGGTCGTAGACTGTCACTCGCTGCACGCCGGCGCGGCTGGCGATTTCACTGATTTGCGTCGCTGCCGGCCCGACAGTGCGGTGGAGTTCGATGGTCGCATCCAAAATCGATTGCCGCGTCTCCGCTGCCCGCTCCGCACGCTTCTTCTGCTCATATTTTCGCGTGGTCACAAATTTCGCCTTACATCGCGTTAGATGAAACTTGACAGCTCCCATGTGGTCATACATTATCAGCTTACAATGTGTAAGCCGAAATGGAAACGCGTCATGGAAACCGCCCGCAACGTGCTAGGTCCCGACGAGGGCCAACTCGTATATCTCTTTGCTCTTAGCGCCCGCTACATGATCGACGGCAATACGACCAACCGGGCATTCAGCCTCGTCGAACATCGATTGCCTGCACGTGCGCTCGGCGCTCCATTGCACACCCACCGCAACGAAGACGAATATTCCTACATCCTCCAAGGGAGCATCGGATTGCAGCTTGGTGAGCAGATCCTGGTGGCCGGACCGGGAGACCTGGTTATGAAGCCGCGTGGCGTGCCGCATGCGTTCTGGAACGCCGGTGACGACGAGGCGCGTCTGCTCGAGCTGATATCCCCGGCCGGATTTGAAGGTTATTTTCGCGAATTGGCGCCGCTGCTGGCTGTCCAGCCCGTGGACGAGGCCGCAATCGGTGAGATCGTCGCCCGCTATGAACTCGATATCGACTTCTCCAGCATTCCGGCGCTGGCCGAGCGGCACGGCTTGCGTCTGGGATAAGCCATCGCCGCGACGCATACCATTCAGTCGACCGGCGGCAGCTGCGGCGCTTCCAGTCCGTTGAAAGGGTCGCGCCAGTCATCGATCGCCTCGAGCCGGCCATACCAGCGGCGAATAGAGGGGTAGTCGCCGAGCGGCAATCGGGCGGCATCGTTGAAAGGCAGGAATGTCGCCATGCGGAAATCGGCATAGGAGACGGAATTGCCGACCAGCCAATCGCGTCCGGCAAGCTCTGGCTCGAGGATCGCGGCGGCGGCGTGGAACTGCCTCAACCCCTCCTCGACCAACGCCCGATCGATAGGACCGAGCCCATAGCGCTGCTTGGTCCCACGCTCGAAATGCACCATGTCGCAAGCGAAAGCGAACCGTTCCTTGCCCCAGCTGATCCAGCGGATCATGTCCGGCTCGTCCTCCCCGCTGCGCCAGAAATCCGAATGCGTCTCGCGCGAAAGCCGGCAGGCGATGGCGTCGGCCTCCCAAAGGCTCCATCCCGGCCCGACCAGGATCGGCAAGGTCAGATTGGGGTTGAGCGCACGATAGCGTTCGGCCTGCCCCGGCGCCATGGGCGATGCGAACTCGAACGCGATCTCCGCCTTGAGATGGCGCGCCGTGGCGACCGCGAGGCGAGGATTGGGATTGCGGCTGAACAGAAGCTTCATATCGGTCCCCATTGGGTCTGGTCAGATGCCGCAGGACGGCTGAGAACCACCCGTTCCTACATTTGCCGCAAATCGGATTTCCGGTTTATGCTTTCGGTGCTTGGTAACCGCCCGCAACCCTTCCGGCCAACCGCTTGCACCCTTGCCCGCCTTCCGCTATAGAGCCGCCACCCGCGTAGACACCCTTGGAGGCAACGCGGAGGAAGGCCGGCCAGGCCTGCATGATCCCCAAGACGCTTTTGGATCGCCAAACGCATCGACAGATCGTGCAAGGCCGCGACGGCTTTCGACGTTTACGGACGGGTTTGCCGGCCGCGAACGCTCCACAACACGCGAAAGGAAATGCCATGAGCCACGATGCTTATGAGCTGAAAGCCGAAGCGCGCGAACAGGTCGGTAAGGGGTCCGCCCGTGCAGTTCGTCGCGACGGTAAAGTGCCTGCAGTTATCTATGGCGACAAGCAGCCTCCCCTGGCGATTGCGCTCAACTACAAGGACATCTTCTACAAGATCCATGGCGGCGGGTTCCTGACCACGATCGCCACGATCGATGTCGACGGCAAGAAGATCCAGGTCCTGCCGAAGGATTTCCAGCTCGACCCGGTCAAGGATTTTCCTGTCCATGTCGACTTCCTGCGCATCGGCAAGGACACCGAAGTCAATGTCGACGTGCCTGTCCACTTCATCAATGAAGACAAGTCGCCAGGCATCAAGCGCGGCGGCGTGCTCAACATCGTTCGTCATGAAGTCGAGTTCCACTGCCCGGCCAACGCGATCCCGGAATTCATCACCGTCGATCTCACCGGCACCGACATCGGCGATTCGATCCATATCTCGGCGGTCAAGCTGCCGGCCGGCGTCAAGCCGGTCATCTCCGATCGAGATTTCACCATCGCGACCGTTGCCGGCTCGTCGGCGATGAAGCCGGAGACGGAAGCGACCACGGAAGCTGTGGAAGAGACGGCGGCCCCAGAGGCCGAAGAGAAGTAATTCTCCGAGCCGGATGATTTCATCCGGCTCTAAACCAAAGAAATAGAGCATGATGTTTTCCGAAAGCCGCGTCACACTTTTCGGCAACGTGCTCTAAGTCCGGAGGCGGCGATGCTTGTCTTTGCAGGCCTCGGCAATCCGGGCGCAAAATACGAAAACAACCGGCACAATGTCGGCTTCATGGCGGCGGACGCAATTGCCCGCCGCCATTCCTTTTCGCCCTGGTCGAGAAAATTCCAGGGCCTGGTCTCAGAAGGCACGCTCGGCGGCGAAAAAATCCTGCTGATCAAGCCGCAAACCTTCATGAATCTCTCCGGACAGTCGGTCGGCGAAGCGCTGCGCTTCTACAAGCTCGAACCATCCGCCCTCACCGTCTTCTACGACGAGATCGACCTTGCCGCCGGCAAGCTCCGGGTCAAGGTGGGCGGCGGCTCCGGCGGCCATAACGGCATCCGCTCGCTCGACCAGCATATCGGGAACGCCTATCGCCGGGTGCGCATCGGCGTCGGCCATCCCGGCGTCAAGGAGATGGTGCACGGCCATGTGCTTGGCGATTTCGCCAAGGCCGACCGCGAGTGGCTCGATGTCCTGCTGGACGCAATCGCCGACGCTGCCGGCTTGCTCGCCAAGGGCGACGACAGCTCGTTCATGAACCGCGTCACGCTCACCTTGCGCGACAAGCTTGTGCCGACTGGCGACGACGACCGCCCGCCGCCCAAGGCGCCGAAGCAGCAAAGCCATGTCCGCCAGGCGCGCCCGCAGCAGCCGGCGGCAAAGCTTCCAGAAAGCGGCCCGATGGCCGCCATGCTGAAGAAGCTCTTTGGCAAGGACTAAAGCATGTCTCCCGAAAGTGGGAACCGGTTTCGGGGTAAAGACATGCGCAAAATCAAAAGCCTAAAGCGCAGGGAGCGAATCTAAAAGATCGCGACGCGCTTTAGGTCCTGTCACGATAAAGGCATGGGGCTTGACGTTCGTCACCCCTATCGCCCATAGCCCTCACCAAATTCGAATTTCCGACAGGATTGGACGAACATGGGTTTCAAATGTGGCATCGTTGGCTTGCCCAACGTCGGCAAGTCGACGCTGTTCAACGCGCTGACCAGGACGGCTGCCGCGCAGGCCGCCAACTATCCTTTCTGCACCATCGAGCCGAACACCGGCGAGGTGGCGGTGCCCGACCCGCGCCTGCAGAAGATCGCGGCGATCGGCAAGTCGAAGGAGATCATCCCGACCCGCATCTCCTTCGTCGATATCGCCGGCCTGGTGCGCGGCGCCTCCAAGGGCGAAGGGCTGGGCAACCAGTTCCTCGCCAACATCCGCGAGGTTGACGCCATCGTGCATGTGCTGCGCTGCTTCGAGGATGACGACATCACCCATGTCGAAGGCCGTATCGATCCTGTCGCCGACGCCGAGACGGTCGAGACCGAGCTGATGCTCGCCGACCTCGAAAGCCTCGAGCGCCGCATCGCCCAGATCCGCAAGCGCGCCGCCGGCAAGGACAAGGAAGCCATGGCCGTCCTGCCCATGATGGAGGCCGCGCTCGAGCTTCTGCAGGCCGGCAAGCCGACGCGCTTCCTGCTCAACGGCATCGCGACGGAGGACCTGCGCATCCTGCAGGGGCTGAACCTGCTCACCTCGCATCCCGTTCTCTATGTCTGCAACGTCGCCGAAGCGGACGCCGCCACCGGCAACGAGCACACCAGGGCGGTGGAGAAGATGGCGGCCGCGCAGGGCGCCGGCACGGTGGTGATCTCGGCGGCGATCGAGGCGGAAGTCGCCCAGCTTTCCGATGAGGAAGAAATGGAGTTCCTTGCCTCGATCGGACTCGATGAGCCGGGCCTCAACAAGGTGATCCGCGCCGGCTACGAGCTCCTGCATCTGATCACCTATTTCACCGTCGGGCCGAAGGAAACGCGCGCCTGGACGATCCACAAGGGCGATAAGGCGCCGCAGGCGGCCGGCGTCATCCACACCGATTTCGAGCGCGGCTTCATCCGCGCCCAGACGATCGCCTACAACGACTTCGTCACGCTGGGCGGCGAGGCGGCCGCCAAGGAAGCCGGCAAGGCGCGCGACGAAGGCAAGGAATACGTCGTCCAGGACGGCGACATCATGCTGTTCAAGTTCAACACCTGATCTCCAGGAGACCCGGCGATGATAAAAACCTTCGTCGTGGACAATGATCGCCTGCGCCTCACGGAGGACCTTGCGGCGGACGGCGACAGGGTCGTCTGGGCCGATCTTTTCAACCCGACCAAGGAGGAAGAGGCGCGCATCGAGAGCTGGCTGGGCATTGCCATCCCGACCCGCGAGGAGATGGAAGAGATCGAGATTTCGAGCCGGCTCTATATCGAGGACGGCGGCTACTTCATGACCGCCGTGCTGCCGGCGCAGACCGAGGCCGACGATCCCTTGATGTCGCCGGTGACCTTCGCGCTCGCCGGCAAGAGGCTGATCACCATCCGCTATCACGAGCCCAAGGCCTTCAAGACCTTCCCGCAGCGCGCCGAGAAGGTGGCGACCGGCTGCACCAGCGGCGACACCATCCTGATCGGCCTCCTCGAGGCGATCGTCGATCGCCTGGCCGACATCCTCGAGCGCGCCGGCCGCGAGGTCGAAACGATCTCGCGCGACATTTTCGAAGCGCGCTCGACCAAGGCCTCGAAGCGCAACCGCGATTTCCAGGAGCTCCTGAAAGGTATCGGCCGCAAGGAGGACATCGCTTCCTCGGTCCGCGACAGCCTGATCTCGTTGCAGCGCCTGGCCGGCTTTCTCGCCCATGTCGCTGACCAGACCAAGATGAGCAAGGATGTGCGCGCCCGCATCAAGACGCTGTCGCGCGACGTGCTCTCGCTTGCCGACCATGCCACCTTCCTGTCGCAGAAGATCTCCTTCCTGCTCGATGCCACGCTCGGCATGATCTCGATCGAGCAGAACGCCATCATCAAGATCTTCTCGGTCGCCGCCGTCATCTTCCTGCCGCCGACGCTGGTCGCCTCGATCTACGGCATGAACTTCGACATCATCCCCGAGCTCAAATGGGAGTTCGGCTACCCCTTTGCGATCGCCCTGATGGTGGTCTCGGCGATCCTGCCCTTCTGGTATTTCCGCCGCCGCGGCTGGCTCTGAGGGCCTTGGCCGGCGACAGCTGGCTTACCAGAAATCACTTGACCAAATCGACTTGGGCCGGCATCCGGGTTTCCGATCCTTGGGATCGCGTTCGTCAACCGGATTGCCGATCATGACCGGAAAGACCTGGGCCTATGAGGATTTCGCCGAGGGCGCCTCGCTCGACCTCGGCAGCAAGGACGTAAGTGCCGCCGAGATCATCGAATTCGCCTCGGAGTTCGATCCGCAGCCGATGCATCTCGACGAGGAAGCCGGCAAGGCGAGCATCCTCGGCGGGCTTTCGGCTTCGGGCTGGCATACCTGCGCGATGTTCATGCGCATGCTGTGCGATGCCTTCCTGCTCGATTCGACCTCGCAGGGCTCGCCCGGCATCGAGCATGTGAAATGGAAGAAGCCGGTGCTGGCCGGCGACAGGCTTACCGGCACGCTCACCGTACTTTCCAAGCGCCAGTCGAAATCGAGGCCGCAGCTCGGCTTGGTCACCATGCGCAGCGAGCTCGTCAACCAGCACGGCGAAAGCGTCTTCGAACTCGAAAACACTGGGATGTTCCTAGCGCGTGATGCCGCAAGGGACCTGTCATGACCCTGGACGAGTATTTCCTGATCGGCGAGACCGTCACGCTCGGCTCGCATAAATTCGAAGCCGACGAGATCAAGGCGTTCGCCAACAAATACGATCCGCAGGTCTTCCACGTCGATGAAGAGGCTGCGAGGAAGAGCGTGCTTGGCGGGCTCTGCGCCTCGGGCTGGCACACTGCCGCCACCTGGATGAAATACAACCTCGAAAAGCGCATGGAGACCGAGGGCGTGCGCTGGACAGGCCCCGGTCCGCAGCCCGAATTCGGCCCCTCGCCCGGCTTCCGCAATTTGAAGTGGCTGAAGCCGGTCTACGCCGGCGAGACCGTGACTTTCACGCGCACCGCGCAGGCGCACCGCCCGCTCGCCGGGCGCCCAGGCTGGAGCCTGCTGACGCTGCGCTCGGAAGGTTTCGATTCGACCGGCGACAAGGTGATCGAGTTCGACAGCGCCGTTCTGGTGAAGGTGGGATAGCGCCTCTCCTTCTCCCCTTGTGGGAGAAGGTGTCTCCGAAGGCGACGGATGAGGGGTGCTCCAGGGAAAGCCAGCGCCTCACTCCGCTGGAACACCCCTCATCCGTCTCGGCGCTGCGCGCCGATCCACCTTCTCCCACAAGGGGAGAAGGGGAAAATCGCTCAATGCCCCTCGAACCCGATCAGCGTCCTCACCGGCACGCCTAGCGCTTCCAGCTTCTGGCGGCCTCCGAGGTCCGGCAGGTCGATGACGAAGCAGGCAGCGACGATGTCGGCGCCGATCTGCCTGAGCAGCTTCACCGCGGCTTCCGCCGTGCCGCCGGTGGCGATCAGGTCGTCGACCACGATCACCTTCTCGCCCGGCGAGACGCCGTCCTTGTGCATCTCCATCTCGTCCAGGCCGTATTCGAGGCTGTAGGCGACGCGCACCGTCTCGTAGGGCAGCTTGCCTTTCTTGCGGATCGGCACGAAGCCTGCCGAAAGCTGGTGCGCCACGGCGCCGCCGAGGATGAAGCCCCGCGCCTCGATGCCGGCGATCTTGTCGATCTTCAATCCGGCATAGGGATGGACCAGCTCGTCGATGGCGCGGCGGAAGGCGCGCGCGTCGCCAAGCAGCGTGGTGATGTCGCGAAACAGGATGCCGGGCCTGGGGTAATCCGGAATGGTGCGGATGGCCGCAAGCAGCGTGTCTTCGAGGGAGGATTTCATGGGCGGTTGATCCGTTGCCGCACAGTTTTGCCGGCAAGCGGCTGAAAAGAAAAGGGCGCCATTCGGCGCCCTTGCATTTTTCTGGAGCAAGCCGCCTCAGTGCGCGACGTCGGCCCACACCCTGCGCTTGGTCATGTAGACCAATGCGCCGAAGACCAGCAGAAAGATCATGACACGGAAGCCGGTCTTCTTGCGATCCTCGAGGTGCGGCTCGGCGGCGAACATCAGGAAGGCCGAGACGTCGCGGGCATACTGGTCCACGGTCTGCGGCGAGCCGTCGTCATAGGTCACCTGGCCGTCCGAGAGCGGCTTGGGCATCTTCAGCGACACGCCGGACAGGAAGTACGGATTGTAGTGCGTGCCTTCCGGGATCACCATGCCGGCCGGCGGCGTCTGGTCGTAGCCGGTGAGCAGCGAGTGGATGTAGTCGGGACCGCCCTGCGCATACTGGGTGAAGATGTCGAAGATGAAGCGCGGGAAGCCACGCTCGACGCCGCGCGCCTTGGCAAGCAGCGACATGTCGGGCGGCGCGGCGCCGCCATTGGCGGCAGCAGCGGCCTCTGTGTTCGGGAACGGCGCCGGGAAGTGATCCGACGGCTTGCCGGGACGATCGAACATGTCGCCGGCATCGTTCGGGCCGTCATGGATGGTGTATTCGGCGGCCAAAGTCTTGATCTGCGCCTCCGAATAGCCGAGGCCTTCCAGCGTGCGGAAGGCCACCAGGTTCATCGAGTGGCAGGCCGAGCAAACTTCCTTGTAGACCTTCAGGCCGCGCTGCAGCTGCGCCTTGTCATAGGTGCCGAACGGACCGGCGAAGCTCCAGCTCATTTCCTTCGGTTCGTTGATCGGGAAATGTGTCGGAGCGGCCGCGTTGTGTTCCTCTTCGGCGGCGATGGCAGCGGTGCCCGCGACCACCAGGCCAAGCAGCGCCAGCGAGGTGAGAATCTTCTTCATACCCAAAATCCCCTCAGATTCTCAGCCCGTGGTTTCCGGCGCGGCGGCAGCGCGTGCCGGATGTCCGCTGCCGCCCTTTTTCTTTTCAAGCACGGCCTCGGTGATCGAGTTCGGCAGCCTGCGCGGCGTCTCGATCAGGCCGAGCACCGGCATGATGACCAGGAAGAAGGCGAAGTAGAACAGCGTCGCCATCTGCGCCATGAACACATAGCTGCCTTCCGCCGGCTGCGAGCCCAGCCACCCGAGCAGGATGGCGTCGGCTACAAACAGCCAGAAGAACAGCTTGTACCATGGACGATAGACCGCCGAGCGCACCTTGGAAGTGTCGAGCCACGGCACCAGGAACAGCATGGCGATGGCGCCGAACATGCACAGCACGCCGCCGAGCTTGGAGTTGATCGGGCCGATGTTGAAGGTGATGGCGCGCAGGATCGCATAGAACGGCAGGAAGTACCATTCCGGAACGATGTGGGCCGGCGTTTTCAGCGGGTTGGCGACCGTGTAGTTGTCCGGGTGGCCGAGAAAGTTCGGCAGGTAGAAGACGAAATAGGCGAAGACGAACAGGAACACGATCATGCCGAACGCGTCCTTGATGGTGGCGTAGGGCGTGAAGGCGACGGTGTCGGTCTTCGACTTGACCTCGATACCGGTCGGGTTCGACTGGCCCACGACATGCAGCGCCCAGATGTGCAGCACGACGACGCCGGCGATCATGAACGGCAACAGGTAATGCAGCGCAAAGAAGCGGTTCAGCGTCGGATTGTCGACGGCGAAGCCGCCGAGCAGCAGTTCCTGGATCCAGTTCCCCACCAGCGGAATGGCGCTGAAGAAGCCGGTGATGACGGTAGCGCCCCAGAAGCTCATCTGGCCCCAAGGCAGCACGTAGCCCATGAAGCCGGTGGCCATCATCAGAAGGTAGATGATGCAGCCGAGGATCCACAAGAGCTCGCGCGGCGCCTTGTACGAGCCGTAGAACAGGCCGCGGAAGATATGGATGTAGACGGCGACGAAGAAGAACGAGGCGCCATTGGAATGGAGATAGCGCAAGAGCCATCCCGAATTCACGTCGCGCATGATCTTCTCGACCGAATCGAAGGCGAGATTGGTGTCGGAGGTGTAGTGCATCGCCAGCACGATGCCGGTCAGGATCTGCGCGGCCAGCATGATCGACAGGATACCGCCGAACGTCCACATGTAGTTGAGGTTGCGCGGCACCGGATAGGCGACGAAGCTGTCATGGACCAGCCGCGGCAGCGGCATGCGGGCGTCGAACCAGCGCTCGATACCGGTCTTGGGCGTATAGGTCGAGTGTCCCTCGCTCATCGAAATGTCCCCTGCCTCAACCGATAAGGATCTTGGTATCGGAAATGAACTTGAATACCGGGATCGCCATGTTCTCCGGCGCCGGGCCTTTGCGGATGCGGCCGGCGGTGTCGTATTGCGAACCGTGGCACGGGCAGAACCAGCCGCCGAAATCGCCTTCCTGGCCGAGCGGGATGCAGCCGAGATGCGTGCAGACCTGCACCATCACCATCCAGGCTTCCTTGCCGGGCGTGGTGCGGTTGGCGTCGGTCGCCGGCGCGTCGGACGGCAGGTTGGCGTTGCGCGCGATCGGATCCTTGAGGTCGGCGAGATTGACGGCCGCGCCGTCCTTCATTTCCTTTTCGGTGCGGTTGCGCACCACCACGGGCTTGCCGCGCCACTTGACGACCAGCGAGCTGCCGGGCTGCAGCGAGGAGACATCGACCTCCACCGAGGCCAGCGCCAAGGTCGAGGCATCGGGGCGCATCTGGTCGATGAACGGCCACGCGACGGCTCCAGCGCCGACAACGGCGGCCATGCCGGTGGCTACATAGAGAAAATCGCGACGGTTGGGATCGTGGATGTCGGTTGCGCTCACGGGTGCCTGATCCTTTCGCCTCTTCCTAACCGGAGGCCGAGCCTTGTCCCCGCTCAATCGCACCTGCCCGACAGCGCATGGCGAACAGGCTAGCGAATTCCTCCGGCATTTGGAGTTCGGTTTATGCGTGCGGCCCGTTTTTGTCCAGCGGGGTGAGACCACAAGGGCAGATTGTCGCGGGTGTCCAGCATGGGCAGAAATTTGACGGGACCGGCCGGATGTAGCAATATATCTACATCTCCAGGATGGAGGTGCTGAAATGAACATCTCGACCAAGACGACAACCTTCATGTCGAGCCGTGAATTCAACCAGGATACGGCGCGCGCCAAGCGGGCAGCCAGGAACGGGCCGGTCATCATCACCGACCGCGGCAAGTCCTCGCATGTCCTGATGTCGATGGAGGAATATGAGAAACTGAGAGCCCTGGGCAAGCCGGAGAAACATAGAAGCCTCGCAGACGCGATTGCCGATGATCGTCCGGAAGCCGATTTTGATTTCGAAATCCCGGAGCTCAAGGGCTTATCTCTGCGCCCGCCCGAGTTGGACTGATGTATCTGCTCGATACCAATGTCATTTCCGAACTGAGGCGGAAAGACCGATGCGACCCGAACGTTTGGGCCTGGGCCGAGAGCCGAAATCCAGGCGAGTTTCATGTTTCAGCCGTCAGTATTCTTGAGGCCCTGATCGGCGCCCTGAGAGCGGAGCGAAAAGACGAGAAGAAAGGAGTGATTCTGCGCGCCTGGGTGGACGGATTGGTCGCCGAAATGGCGGAGCGCATCTTGCCGGTGGATCTCGCCGTAGTGCTGCGTTGCGCGCCGCTCCACGTCCCAGATCCCAAGCCTGACCGCGACTCCTATATCGCTGCCACCGCGCTGGTCAACAACATGACGATCGTGACCCGCAATACCAAGGATTTTGAAGACACCGGCGTGAGGCTGTTCAATCCCTGGATACCGAAGGGGTAGAGCCATGGCGTATGTCATTGAACGCTACAGCTGGGCCGACGCCCCCGACCTCTGGATGGGCGAGCTGCAATGCGGCCAGTTCGGCGCCAATTCCTGCCTCATCTTCAACTATCAGCAGACGGTCGGCGGCGGCCCGCGCCTGCACAAGCATCCCTATGCGGAAATCTTCGTCATCCGTTCCGGCACCGGCCTGTTCACGATCGGCGACCAGGAGATCAAGGCCACGGCCGGCCAGATCCTGATCGTGCCGCCCGACACGCCGCACAAATTCACCAATCTCGGCCCCGGCCCGCTCGAAAGCACCGACATCCACGAGAACGGCCAGTTCATCACCGAATGGCTGGAATAGCTGGCTAGCCGGCGCCGAGCCTGACCAGCACCGCGCGCGGGATGTCGTATTCGCGGATCACGGCGTCATGCCTGCGCAGACCGCAAAGCTCGCGCTGGATGAAGTAGGCGTGGACGGCCGCGGCCGCTTCCTTGAGCAGCCTGTTGCGGTGCTCGCCCTCGCCGCTCTCGCGCAATCTGGCAAGGCTTTCCTCGACACGCCGGCCGGCGCGGCCGAGCGCTGCGGCCTTCTCGGCGAGGATTTCGTGGCCGAGCAGATCGAGCGCGCTTTCCTGCGCGCCTGACCGTCCGAAATTCATGGGCATGCGTACAGACATGATGCCGTTCTACTCCGCCGGCCGCGTCTCTTCCAGCGCGCTTTCCTCGTTGAAGAGGAAGCCGCCGGACTGGCGCTTCCAGAGCCGCGCATAGAGCCCGTCGAGCGCCACCAGCTCGTCATGCGTGCCCTGTTCGACGATGCGGCCGCCGTCCAGCACCACGAGCCGGTCGAGCGCCGCGATCGTCGACAGCCGGTGCGCGATGGCGATCACGGTCTTTTCCTCCATCAGTCTGGTCAGGTTCTCCTGGATCGCCGCTTCTATGTCGGAATCGAGCGCGGAGGTCGCCTCGTCGAGGATCAGGATCGGCGC
>NZ_VFWS01000300.1:0-1705 GCF_006443065.1 Mesorhizobium sp. B1-1-5
CATCGACAGCGCCGATCGGTTCCTGGCCGTGTTCGACGGGCAGGGCGAGGGCGGGCCAGACAATGCGCAGGGCGCGGCGAGCGGCGCCGCGGCCTATGCCGAGGACGGCAAGACGGCGGGCGAGGGCAGCTTCGCCGCGCTCGACATGTCGGCAAGTCATGCCGCCGATCCTGTCGAGGCGGTGCTTGCCCGCCGCTGGAGCACCTGGGGCGCGGCCTATGGCGGCTCCGAGCAGACGGGCGGGGATCCGTTCGTCGGATCGCACGATACGAACGCTCGAACCTTCGGGCTGGTCGGCGGTGTCAGCCACCGCTTCGACGAGACGCTGGTCAGCATCGCCCTCGGCGGCGGCTGGTCGAACTTCTCGCTCGCCGATGGGCTGGGCTCGGGCGATGCCGGCACCTTCAATGCCGGCATCTATGGCCGGCAGGGTTTCGGCAATGCCTATCTCTCCGGCGCGCTGGCCTATGGTTTCAACGCCGTCGAGACCAATCGCACAGTGCTTGGCGACACGCTGACCGGCAAGTTCGACGCGCACACCTTCTCGGGCCGCGCCGAGGCCGGCTACCGCTTTGAGACGCTGGTCGTGGCGATCTCGCCCTATGCCGCCTTCCAGGCGATCTCCTATCACCTGCCGGCCTATTCCGAGACGTCGAGCGGCACCGGACCCTTCGCGCTTCACTATGACAGCGACACCAGCACCGCGACCCGGGTCGAACTCGGTACCCGGCTCGATCATGCGATCGCGCTCGAAGACGGCGCCAGACTGACGCTGAGCGGCCGCGCCGCATGGGCGATCAATGGCGGCACCGACCGCAATTTCGGCGCCGGCTTCCAGGCTCTTCCCGCCAGCAGCTTCACCATCGGTGGCGCCGAGCCCAACCGCAACGCCCTGCTCGTCGACGCCGGCGCCCAATACACCTCTCCCTCCGGCGTCTTCGCCGCAGCCACCTTCCAGGGCGAGTTCTCCGGCAACGTGAAGAGCTATTCCGGCAAGCTCAAGCTCGGCATCACCTGGTGAGGCTATGCGCATCTTGCCGTGTTGTTCCTTTGTCAACAGTCAATTCAAGATCCCCCACATTCGGGGGGCTTCTGGGGTCAAGCAGATGGGTAGAAAAATCGATGGAACGAGGCGGGCTCGCCTGATGCTGCGTCTGCTCGGGGAAACTTGTCTGTCGACATCGGGCTCGCGCCTGGCACTGGCCATCCTTCTCGCAGCTGGAACGCTGTCAACAACGCTTCCGGCGAGAGCTGTCGAGACTGACTGGATTGTCAAAGACGAGGCGACGCTCAGGGACGCCATCAGTAGCGCCCAGAAAAACGACACCATCACCTTCACCGCGAACGTCACCCTGAGCGCAAACTTGCCCACCGTGCAGAAAGACGTGACCATCGACGGTGGCAACTTCACTCTGTCTGGCAATAACCAGTATCGCGGCCTGTTAGTCCAGTCCGGCACAGTAGTCGTCAACGATCTCACCATCGCCAACGCCAAGGCCCAGGGCGGCAGAGGAGGCGACGCAAGGTATGGCGGCGAGCTGTATATTGGAGGCGGCGGCGGCGGTGGCGGCGCTGGACTGGGCGGCGCGCTGTTCGTCGCCAGCGGCGCCAATGTGACGGTGAGCAACGTCAACCTGCAAGCCAACCAGGCCCATGGCGGCAACGGCGGCGCGCTCAGGCCAGATACCGGCGGTTGGACCAGCGG
>NZ_VFWS01000301.1:0-1703 GCF_006443065.1 Mesorhizobium sp. B1-1-5
CGGCGTCCGCCGGGTCATGGGAAGACGATGGCGGGCGCGGACGGGTCGACTTGATTCCGGCCAAGCGTCATGCCTTCATCCTCGAATGCCTTAAACGGCAAGGAGCCGTAGGCGTTCAGGAGCTCATCGATCTCATCGGCGCATCGCCTTCGACGATCCGGCGCGATCTCGAGACGCTTGAACGGCAGGGAGCACTGGAGCGAACGCATGGCGGGGCGATGCTTCAGCGCACGGAACTCGCCACCTTCGAGCCGGATCTCGCCACCGCGGCGCATTTCGCCAGGGCAGAGAAAGAGGCCATCGGTGCCGCCATGATGTCGGAACTCCGCGCCGGCCAAAGCGTCATTTTCGACGCAAGCACGACCGTGCTGGAAGTCGCCCGCGCCATCGCCGCGACGCCTATTCCGCTTACCGCCGTTACCAACAGTCATGCGATCGCGCAGATACTTGCAGCCGTGCCGGAAGTACGTCTCGTCATGCTTGGCGGCACCTGCAAGCCGGGCTCACTGACCCTGGTCGGCCAGCCCGGCGAGAATTTCCTGCGAACCATCCACGCCGATGTGGCCATTCTTGGGACCCATGCCATCACCGGAGACATGCTCACGGAGACCTCGCTAGAGGTTGCGGCGATGAAGCAGGCGATGATCGCGGCGGCGCGCCGTGTCGTCGTGCTTGCGGACAATTCGAAGTTCACTGCCCCCAATTTCTGCACCATCTGCCGTCTGGCCGATATCCACCAGATCATTACCGACGAGGGCATCGATCAGGCTCACCTCACCAATCTTCGGACGCTCGATGTGAACGTCCGCGTCGTGCGCGTCAGCCGTCCAGGTTCTTCAGTTGAGCGCTCTTGAGATTGCGGATATTCGGGTCGTAGCCGACGACCTGACCGGCGCCCTGGATAGCGCGGTTTCCTTCGCCTCGCCTGGCTACGGCATCGGGGTGAGCTGGCAACTGGACCGTGCGTTTTCGGGGCGTATGGCTGTCGATGCGGCCACGCGAGAGGGCGCCGAGGCGACGGCCGTCGCCAGGCACCGGGCGCTCGCGCCATGGCTCGCCGCCGGACAATTGAGTTTCAAGAAGATCGACAGCCTTTTGCGCGGTCACGTCATCGCCGAAATAGAAGCCTGCATCGTCGAGGGGACGTACCAGCGCGTTGTGCTGGCGCCTGCTTTCCCATTTCAAGGGCGTGTTACGCGCGCCGGGCGCCAATGGCGGCTCGATCGGCCTGAAATGGTTGGTCCCGACCTCCTCGCCGACCTCGGCCAGCGCTTTTCGGTCGGGCGTTCAACACCGAGGGCACGACCGGTCCATTTCATCACCCTCTACGATGCCGAAACGGACACGGACCTGGACAAGATCGTCGCAACGGCCGGAATGCCGGAGTCACGGATCTTGTGGGGCGGCACAGGCGGCCTGGCGGCGGCACTCGCCCGGCACATGAAAGCACAGCAGAAGCCTGCTCTTGCGTTATTCGGGCCGTTCCTTGGCCTTGTCGGCACAAATCACGAGGTCACAGCGGGACAGGTGGCCCTCTTTGCCGCCCGGCATGCGGATGCGCATATCGTTATCGAACGCGACATCGACAAAGCGAGAAAGCGCTTGGCGGAGCGGATGATGCAAGGCGCGCCATCAATTGTCAGCGTCGCTGCATCGGGTGATCGCCACGCGGTGGCGGATCATATCGGCAAGGTGTTTGCCTC
>NZ_VFWS01000302.1:0-1701 GCF_006443065.1 Mesorhizobium sp. B1-1-5
CCCATCGAGAACAGCGCCGATGTGGACACCCACGGAACCCGCGCCTGCGGGGAGCGTCATCCTGGCTCGAAGCTGACCGCAGCGGCCGTCGCCGACATCCGCGCCCGATACACCGGCCGTTACGGCGAGCAGACTGCGCTCGCTCGTGAATATGGCGTCACCCAACCGGTCATCTTCGCAGTCGCCAATCGAACAACTTGGGTCGACGCGGATGGGCCGCGCGCGACAACACCGGAGACATGCTCATGAGCGACCAACCCAATAAGGGCACCAGCGAGATCATGGTTGTTCGCAACCAGATCGACGACATGGCGACACAGTTCCAGGCCGCGCTGCCGGCGCATATCCCAGTCGAGCGCTTCGCCCGTGTCGTGATGACGGCGATCCAGAACAACGGTGACTTGCTCGGCTGCTCGCGCCGATCGCTGTTCAATGCCGCGATGAAGGCCGCCCAGGATGGCCTTCTGCCCGACGGTCGCGAGGGCGCTATGGTGCCCTACAAGGGCGAGGTCACATGGATGCCGATGGTCGGCGGCATCCGGAAGAAGGCGCGCAACTCCGGCGAGATCGCCACCTGGGATGTTCACGCCGTCTTTGCGAACGACGCCTTCGAGTATGAGCTCGGCGACAATCCGTTCATCCGTCACAAGCCGACGCTGGCGAACCGCGGCGCACTGATCGCGGTCTACTCGGTGGCGACGCTGAAGACCGGCGAGAAGTCCCGCGATGTGATGTCGGTCGAGGACGTCGAGAAGATTCGGTCGAAGTCGCGCGCACAGAACGGACCGTGGAAGGATCCGGTCTTCTATCCTGAAATGGCGAAGAAGACTGTCGCTCGACGGCACTCCAAGGTGTTGCCGATGTCGAGTGACCTCGACGATCTGATCCGGCGAGACGATGGCCTCTACGATCTGAAGGGCGCGCAGGAAGAAGCCGCAGCCGCAAAGCCGAAGTCGCTCGCCGGCCGCCTCGACCAGCTGGCGGACTTCAGTGACGAAAAGGACGTCATCGACGGCAAGACCGGCGAGATCCTTGAAGAAGGCAAGAACAAGAAACCCGCCGCAGACAAAGCGGCTCCGAAATCGGATGTCGGTTCCTCTCCGGCCGGCTCCGAGCAGTCCGGCAAGCAGGCCTCCACGCCGAAGGCGACTGCTACCGGAAACCAGCCGTCGTCCGGCCAGAAACCCTCCCAGGACCCGGACGACGGCGACCCCATCGCGAAGGCGACCCGCATGGGCCGCGCCGCTTACCGCCGCAACATGTCGAAGAAGGCTATCCCGGTCGACTTCAAGACTGAGGGCAGGGAGGCGGAGCGGCAGGCTTGGCTCGACGGCTTCGCCGCCGAGGAGGACGCCGAGGCGCCGGAGCCCGGTTCGGTGGAGGAGGAGTGAGCCATGTTCAAGCTCCGCAAAGCCATGCGCGAGGTCGAGCTCACCGAGGCCGACCTGAAGCCGGACACGCTGCTCGTCTCGCTTCTGGACCGCAGCGCGAATTCGGTCACCAACATGCTGGACCGATTTCGGGCGGATGAGGTCGCGCTTGAACGCGACATCGCCGATATGACCGAGCGGCTTCGCCAGACTCGTGTTGCCATCACCGCCTTTGATGCCGCCGGTGCCATCATCGAGGGCGGCAAGCGGCCCGTGCAGGAATCGGCGTCGAAGAAGGTCGGCAGGCTGGTCCCGAGTGCCGTCCCCAATG
>NZ_VFWS01000303.1:0-1670 GCF_006443065.1 Mesorhizobium sp. B1-1-5
GCCTTCAGTGGCCTGCCCTCCGAATTGGTCAGCCACACCAGCGCGCACATTGGATTCGAAGCCTTTGCCGGCAAGCATGTCGCCGTCGTCGGACGCGGACAAAGCGCCTGCGAATCCGCCGTCCTGTTGAGAAAGGCGGGAGCCGACGTCGAACTCGTCTGCCGGGGCGACATCCATTGGCTGGGCGCGCCGTCCAGCAGGCGGGGCCGCAATGTGCTAGGCGCCGCCGAGGAACTCCTGGCGTCGCCCTCGCGCGTCGGTCCCTTCCCGTTGTCCTGGCTGATCGAGGCGCCGGGTCTCGTGCATGGTTTGCCGGCGGCGGCGCGACGCTGGGTCAATGCGCGTGGCCTCAGGGCCGGCGCGTCAGGCTGGCTGCTGCCGGACTTCGGCGGCATCAAGGTCAAGGCCGGCCGCGTGATCGTCGGCGCCTCCGCCAGCAACTCCGGACTAGACTTGCGGTTCGAGAACGGCTCGACCGCTTACGATCACGTCCTGCTCGCGACCGGCTATCGCATAGACATCGGCAAGCTCGGGCTCTTCGCCCCCGATTTCCTCGATGCGATCGCCTGCCGCGACGGATCGCCTGTCCTTTCCACGGGACTGGAATCGAACATTCCCGGCCTGCATTTTGTCGGCGCCAGCGCGGTCGCGAGTTTTGGCCCGTTAATGCGTTTCACCGCCGCCACCCCGTATGCGGCGCAGGCCGTCACCCGTTTCATACGCGCCGCGAGAAGCAAGGGCCAGAACGCACGGCGCTCCACCATGAGACTGGGCGAAGCCTCGGTTCCCGCCGGCCCGAAGCCGCGTTGAGCGTCGCCGGCCCGCCATGTATCAGCGCGATCAGGCGGGGCTCTCGCCTGTCAAAGCGGAAGAGCTGGGAAACCGGCCGTGCCGGACAGCATGTGAGGATGTAGGCTTGGCGACGTCAGGCGCAGTGTTTCTTGGGGGCGCGCACGGCACGCTTGCCCTGGCGCGCAGCCTCGGCGCGCAAAAAGTGCCCCTCACCTACATCACCAATGATTCGCCGCTGCCGGGCTGGTCGCGATTTGTCGGAGCCACCATCCGCTGGCCCGGCCCAAACGATGAGCGGGCACTGCCGTTTCTGCTGGAAGCGGCGCGTAAACACCGGCTGGAGGGATGCCTCCTGATCCCGGCCGCCGATCCAGAGGTTCGCCTGGTCTCGGAAAACCTGGCCGCCCTGTCGGCGATCTATAAGATCTTGCTGCCTTCCTGGGATGCGTTGCAGTGGGTCTGCGACAAGCCGTTCCTCTACAGGCGGGCAACCGAGTTGCGGCTGTCCATTCCAAGGACCTATGACATCGCATCCATGGTGCAGGCCTCATCCCTGGACATGGTTTTTCCGGTCGTTCTCAAGCCTCACATGGGCGGCGGCAACACCCGCATCGCCAGGGCCAAGGTCGTCCAGGCCGACGACAGGGCCTCATTTCTTGCCGCCTATCGCGACGCGGCCGAACAGATCGGCGGCCAAAACGTCGTCGTGCAGGAGCGCGTGCCGGGCGGGGGAGAAAGCCAATTCTCTTACGCCGCGCTCTGGAACGAGGGCAAGCCGATCGCGGAGTTCACCGCGCGCCGCTCGCGGCAGTATCCGGTCGACTTCGGCTATACCAGCACCTTCGTCGAGATCGTCGACGCGCCCCGCGCCGTCGCTG
>NZ_VFWS01000304.1:0-1668 GCF_006443065.1 Mesorhizobium sp. B1-1-5
TTGCGCAGCATCACCGTCATCGCCCGCGTCGCGTCATCCCCCGGCGCCACCGTCGTCGCGAACTGATGGATGGTCTTCGACAAGTCCTTGAGCGCCAGCCAGCCGTCCGGCGAGAAACGGTCGCGGATCTGGCCGGCGCTGTAGACCGCGCTGTCCAGCGTACCGATCAGCCCCGATGGGATCGCTGTTTCGACATCGATGCCGAACGGTTCGAGATGATCCCTGATGTCGGCCAGCAGCGGCATATCCGGATCGGAAGTTTCGGCGAGCCGCACATGATAGGCGCGCAGGATGCGCACCGTGTCCTCGGAGCGTTCGATGTAGCGGCCGAGCCAGGTCAGGTTTTCCGCTGCGCGGCTGGGCAGGCTGCCCGGCCTGGTGCGGCTGAAGCTGTCACCCTCTTGCGGCAGCAGCGTCTCGCGCTCCACCGGCCGATCGCTGACCACCCATACGTCGGCCGCCTGGCCGCCGCGCTGCATGGCGATTGCCGTCGGATCGAGCGACAGGCCGACGCGGGCGAACCCGCCCGGCATCACCGTCCAGCCCTCGGGCGTGCGCGCCAGGTAGACACGCAGGCTCGCCGGCCGCGGCTCCAGCCATCCGCCGACATAGACGGGCGTCGTCGAAAGCGTCACCGCTTCCTGGCCGACGAAAGCGTCGCCGTCGCGTTCGATGCGCGCCACCAGGTCCGCCCGCTCCCCGGCCGACAGCGCGGAGCCAAGCCTAGTCTGGTCGTCGTCCTCGAAGGCCAGCCTCGTCGACAGCGCCGGCCCGATCACCATGCTGTCGATATTGGAGAGCACATGCGCTCGGTAGGATGCCTGACCGCACCACCATGTCGCGACGGTGGGCAGCTCGAGTTCCTCGCCCCGCAATTCACGCGCGATCTTGGGCAGGAAGGCAAGCAGCGCGCGCGTTTCCATCAGGCCCGAGCCGAGCGCATTGACGGTCGAGACGCTGCCTTGCCGGATCGCCTCGACCAGTCCCGGCGTGCCGATCTGCGACTCCGAGCGCAGTTCCAACGGATCGGCGAACGCCGCGTCTAGCCGCCGCCACAGCACGCTGATCGGCATCAGCCCGGAAACGGTGCGCACCATCAGCCGGCCCCCGGAAACGGTCAGGTCCTCGCCTTCGAGCAGCATGATGCCGAGATAGCGGGCGATATAGGCGTGTTCGTAATAGGTTTCGTTGAGCGGTCCAGGCGTCAGAATGGCGACGCGGCCGTCGGCTTCCCTGGCCATGCCGATCAGCGCGTCGCGGAAACGCCGGAAGAAGCCGGCAAGCCGGTGCACATGCATCTCGCCATAGATATCGGACAGCGCGCGCGTCGTGGCGACGCGGTTCTCCAGCGCGAAACCGGCGCCGGATGGTGCCTGAGTGCGGTCGCCCAGCACCCACCAGCGGCCGTCCGGCCCGCGGCCGAGTTCGAAGGCGCAGAAATGCAGGAAATGGCCGTCGGCCGGCCTGGTGCCGACCACCGGCCGCAAATATTCGGGGCTTGCCGCGATCAGACCGGCCGGCAGGATGCCCTTTTCGACCAGCCGGTTCGGCCCGTATATATCGGCGATGATCTCCTCGAACAGCTCGGCGCGCTGCACCAGGCCGGCGCTGATCGCTGCCCACTCGGCGTCCACCAAGACTCTGATCTGACATGGCAAAGGGGAATCA
>NZ_VFWS01000305.1:0-1662 GCF_006443065.1 Mesorhizobium sp. B1-1-5
GACACGATCGGCCGCGCCCGTCATTTCGGCGAGATCGCCCGCGACGCGCTGGCGCCGCTGGAGGCGACGCCGCAGAAATCGGCGCTGATCGACGTCATCGACTTCTGCATCAGCCGGGTGAACTGAGCCGCTGCCTTTCACGCAGCTCTCCTCTGGCTCGTGCTGGGGAGAAATCCGTGAATCCTTCTCCGCCGCCTCGACAAGCTGCCCGGCTGCAAATTATCTATAAAACATGGCAAAGGGCACGGACGACACCATCGCGGTGCGCATCGGCAAGGTTCTGGCGGATCGCATCATCTCGGGCGCGATCGAGCCGGGCGCCCGGTTGCGGCAGGACCATGTCGCCGAGGAGTTTAACACCAGCCATGTGCCCGTGCGCGAGGCCTTTCGCCGCCTCGAGGCGCAAGGCCTCGCCGTCAGCGAACCGCGCCGCGGCGTGCGCGTGGCGGCTTTCGACCTCGGCGAGGTCAAGGAGGTCGCCGAAATGCGGGCGGCGCTCGAAGTGCTGGCGCTGCGCCACGCGGCGCCGCATCTGACCTCCGCTATTCTCGATCGGGCCGAGGAGGCCAGCAAGGCCGGCGACAAATCCCTGGACGTCAGGTCGTGGGAAGAAGCCAACCGCGCCTTTCACCGGTTGATCCTGACGCCATGCGGCATGTCGCGTCTTCTCGCCACCATCGATGACCTGCACGCCGCAAGCGCCCGTTTCCTGTTCGCCGCATGGCGTTCGGAATGGGAGACCCGTACCGACCAGGACCACCGGGCGATATTGGCCGCCTTGCGGCAGGGCAACACCGAATCGGCCGCGGCGACATTGGGGCGGCACGTGCAATGGATTGGCCGCAAGCCGGTCAGGACAGCCTCCGGCACCACGCGAGAGGCCTTCGCGATCGTGGGCTAACCGCCTTGCGCAAGGCATGCCTTGCCATCGTCCGAAAATTGTGGCTTCGATAATAGATCGAAGGCAAAAATTATCTATAATTTTGGATCGACCAAGGGAGCCCCTATGACCGACATCGCGTTCTCGTCCGCAAAACCGTCCTTCAGCCCGCTCCGGCTTCAGGAGCGATCGCTCGGCTGGCAGGCGGGCGCCGTCGTGCTCGGCACCCTGTTCCTGGCGCTGTCCTCCTACATCCAGGTGCCGATGGTGCCGGTTCCGGTGACGATGCAGACCTTTGCCGTGACGCTGGTCGGCGCGCTCTACGGCTGGCGGCTGGGCGCGATCACCATCGCCGCCTGGCTGGCCGAGGGTGCGGTCGGCTTCCCGGTTCTGGCCGGCGGGGCTGCCGGCGTACAACATTTCATTGGCCCGACGGGCGGCTATCTCTTCGCCTTCCCGGTTGTCGGCGCACTGGTCGGCTGGCTGGCGGAGCGCGGCTGGAACGGCGGCAGGGTCGTGCTTGCCTTTGCCGCCATGCTGCTCGGCAACCTGCTGTGCCTAGCCCTTGGCACGGCGTGGCTCGCCGTCATCATCGGCGCCGAGAAGGCTGTTGCCTTCGGCTTCCTGCCGTTTGTCCTCGGTGGCCTGCTCAAGTCGGCGCTTGGCGCCGCCACGCTGATGGCGCTCCCGCGCGGCAAGGCGAAATAGCGCCAGCCGTGACGATAAGGCTGCGCGCTCATCACCTCCTTTGCCTGCTCACCTATGTGGGCAAGGGATACAGC
>NZ_VFWS01000306.1:0-1657 GCF_006443065.1 Mesorhizobium sp. B1-1-5
TTATCGAAGGCGCCCAGGGGGGCACTCAATCTGGACGGGACCCGCTTGCCTGACAGATCCAACCTTACTTGGCTTTTCTTCAAGACATCGGGCCGCGTCAGCCGCGCGGCCGATTTTCTTGGTGGGCTGCTCGTGGCCATCATCCAGGCCTTCCCGCTCTATCGTTTCACGCTGGTGCCGGAAGGCTCGCCCGAGAGCAACATGTGGTCGTTCGTCTTATTCATCGCCTTCATCGCCTCGCTGTGGTCGAACATCGCACTGGCGGTGAAGCGGCTGCACGACCTCGACAAGCCCGGCATCGCGGCGTTGATCCTGTTCGTGCCGGTCGTCTCGATCGTCGCCTTCGTCGTGCTTTGCCTGTTTCCGGGCAAGCCCGGACCCAACCGCTATTGCAAGCGCACCAATGCACCGGCCGAACCCTGAGCGCCCATCATCGCGATACGCTACTGACGGTATGCATGAAAATGAAGGCCTGATCCGCGTCGCCTGAATTCATTCAGACGCGACGCGCTTCAGGCGCGGCGACCTGATCCGCGCCGAAACCGGGCGATCCGCGGCCGGCCGCTTCCGCTGCACGCACCAGGGCGATGATCCGCCGGACCGTCGGCGCCGGCGTGCCCGCTTCTTGCGCCAGGCGAAGAACGGCGCCTTGCAAATCGCCGATCTCCGTCGGCCGGCCTCGCTGCAGATCGTCCCACATGGAGGAACGCGCCTCCCGGTCGATGGCCAGCATCCGCCTCGCCAGCAGCATGAACAGCCAATCGGGGAGGCGGAGCTCTATCGGCAACAGCGCCGGCCGCAAGCCGGCGATCCGCGCCGGCTCGATGCCCGACGCCTTCATGGCCTGGAGCGCCTCGTCGATCTGTCTTGCCAGGATCAGCCGCCAGCGCCGGTCGGCAAGCTCGCTCGCCAGCGGCAGGCCCGAAAGCGCCACCAGCGCATTGTTCAAATTCATCAAAAGCTTGCCCCACAGCACGGCTTTCATGTCGGCATGGACTTCAACCCGGAACCCTTCGACGCCGAGAAGGCTGATCAGACCGGCATCGCTGTCCTCGATCATGACCTTGCCGTCGCTGGCGCGGTGGACACGAAGCGGCAATTCGCCGTCGGCCGATTGCACGACATTGAACGGCACCATGCCCGCCAGCACTGTTCGCCCGTCGACACCGGCGCGCAGCCTGTCGGCATTGTCGATGCCGTTCTGCAGGCTCACCACCACGGCGTCCGGCGTGGCATGTGCGGCGATGAGCGAAGCCATTTCCCGCGTCGCGCCGCTCTTGACGGTGACCAGGATCACGTCCGCCTGCGGCAAGGCGGCGGCTGGATCTGTGGTGACGGCAAGCGCTTGCCGCTCGAGGCCCCGGTCGCGGCCCTCAACGTCGCTGACCCGCAATCCGCCTTGCCGCAGAGCCGCCTCGATGCGCGGCCGGGCAAGCAGAATCACCTGGCGCCCGGCGAGCGCCAGGCAGCCGCCGGCATAGCAGCCGATGCTGCCGGCGCCGGCAATGACGATTCTCTTGTCCCCGTTTGCCATCCAGTCGCTCCGCACCGGGCCCACGACTATACGACATGAAAACCATAATGTCGGCGGTATCGCCGGTCATAGGACTGGCCCCTACGTCTGGCCGTGACAGGCCTTCAGCTTTCGACTATCGCT
>NZ_VFWS01000307.1:0-1653 GCF_006443065.1 Mesorhizobium sp. B1-1-5
AGTCACGAACCTCCGCCGGGGCGCGCGGCTATATCGGTTGCCGATTCCGTTTGAGACGAGAGCCGGATAGGCAGTTGCTGGCCGCTTCCCCAAATTGCGCGCCATAAACGCAGCGTCGTTTCAACGGGTGGGTCAGTCTGGCACGTAGCTCGCGCGCTTCTGTCGCTGATCTCCCGGTGCATCACCGTTTCGAAGCCGGTGCGAGACAATGGGGCTGCGGTTCTCGCCTTTGGGATCGGAGGCGATCCGTTGCCTGACCGTGGCGGCGAGGGGGCTCTCGAACGAACAGTCGCTGACTTGCGGGTATAATGCCGTCGACGGAAACGACGCTCTTCATTTCGGTTTAGACAAAGGCCACGTCCATCTGCGTCCGCGATGTGACTGGTCTGACCGAAGGCCGATCCCGCTATCGCGGGCTCTCGATCTTGTCCGGCAACGGCCTTCGCGACTTTCTTCCCCTGACGGCTGCGCGGCCATTCCTCGCGGATCAAGAAAGTCTCTCACGACCGCCTTCCACTTCGTTCCAGCCCTGCGGGTGCCAGTCGATCGCCTCCGGTCCACTGACCGTCATCGAGGTCGCGATGGGCGCGGCCCGAGCAACAAAGGATGAGACTTATGGCTACCATCGGCACCTTCGCTTCCACCGGCAATGGCTTCAGCGGTTCGATCAAAACCCTCAACCTCAACGTCAAGGCCAAGCTAGTCAGCATCGAGAACCCTTCCGACACGGGGCCGCACTTCCGCATCTTCGCCGGCAATGTCGAACTCGGCGCCGCCTGGCAGAAGACCTCCGCAGAGGGTCGCGACTATCTCTCGGTCAAGCTTGACGACCCGAGCTTCCCCGCTCCGATCTACGCCACCCTGATCGAGGTGGAAGGCGAGGAAGGCCTGCAGCTGATCTGGTCCCGCCCAAACCGGGACTGATCGCCCGCCAGGGGACCCCGCCACAGGCGGGGTTCCTCCTACCAATGGTGAAGCCGGAACCAGGCATCGAGCCCGGCCCCGCTTTTTTGCTGCCAACCGGGTGGGGGAGGTCTGCTCAGATCGTCCGAGGATGCCATGGCGTTCCGAAGGCGCCCAAGGACTTCGTGGTATCTCCAACAAGTTGACGCATTTCGGCTCCCCCACTCGCCGGCTCCGCCGGTCGCTGCGCGCCCTGGCCCCTCCGACCCATCATGACCGGCGGTGTCGCCCTCCACCAACGTCAAGGAGACGAACATGTCGATCGATTAACACATTGAGGAATTGCGCGCCGAGCTGCGGAACGCTGTCTGCCGCGACGAGCGCCGCGAGACCGAGGCCGCTCTGGAGCTCGCGCTTGCCGGGAGCGAAGTCATCTGGGCCGAGCAGGAGGCGCTCATGAAGCGCTTTGAACGACAGGTCGAGAATCCCGGCGCCGGCATCAACTGACAAGCAGCCACATCCAGATACCGGCATTCGAGAGTTTTTGCGACGCGGGTTCCTATGTCGCGGTGCTGAGTGATGAATTTGACCACCGGACGGCGGCACCCCATCGGGTGAATCGCGATGTCAGCCGCTATCCGAAGGATCGTAGCGAGCGGGCGAGGGAGGAACTCATTGCCGAATTTGGCAGCTGCTTCCTTTGCGCCGATCTCGGCATCGTACCCGGACCATACCAGCGATCTCGCATCC
>NZ_VFWS01000308.1:0-1653 GCF_006443065.1 Mesorhizobium sp. B1-1-5
GATTAAAGAGGAGATCGAGCGCCTGCACGATCAACTGAAGGCTGCCGAGGCCAAGGAGGCCGAACGGATCGGCCGCATCGCGGTCAAGGCCGGCTTGGGCGATCTCGATATTGACGAGGCGAAGCTCTCGGACGTTTTCGCGGAGATCGCCGGACGATTTCAGGCGGGAAGCGAGAAACGCCGGCAAGCCGCGCCGAAGCCGGCTCGGCCTGCTGAAGGCGATGCTTGAGCGAGTGATGAACATGCAGCGACGGCAGTCGGCGGAGGAGCGCAAGCGCGATACCCGCGAGAAAATCCAACTCGGCGGTCTGGTCGTGAAGGCCGGCCTTCGCTCGGCCGATCGCGCCGTGATCCTGGGTGCTCTCGTCGATCTGGCGCGCCGCACTGACAACCAGATGGAATGGGCGCGCCTGCGCGCAATCGGAAAGGCTGCCTTCGGCAATGATATGGAAGAAACTCGTACTCACAATGGCGCCGGCGGCACTTATGATGGCAACGCTGTGGGGCCTGACCGGGATTGAGACCTGGCTCGCTTCGTTTGGAACATCACGTTCCGCATATCTGTTTCTCGGTAAGGTCGGGCTGGCTCGTCCTTACGCAACGTCGGGCGGCGTCGGACTGATTTTTCTGTTTGCTGCCGCCGGCTCGGCATCGATCAGATCGGCGGGCCTCAGCTCGCTCCTCGGCTCGATGCTCGTGGTGGTGATCGCCGTCATCAATGAAAGCGGCAGGCTCCTTTCATTGTCGGATCGCGTCGCCGAGGGAACGCTGTTGTCATATGCCGATCCTTTTGCGTTCGGCGGCGCAATGGTCGCCTTGGGCGCTGGTATCTTCGCCCTTCGAGTTACACTTCTCGGCAACGCGGCCTTCGTATCACCTGCGCCGAAGCGGATCCCGGGCAAGCGCTCCATCCACGGCGACGCTGACTGGATGAGATTGACCGAGGCCGCAAAACTTTTTCCCGCAGGAGGCGGCATCGTCGTCGGAGAGCGTTATCGTGTCGACCGCGACACAGTTGCCCCCAGATCGTTCAAGGCGAGCGATCACGACAGCTGGGGCAGTGGCGGGCGCAAACCACTGCTCGGCTTCGCGGGCAACTTCGGATCGGGTCATGCGATCGTCTTTGCCGGGTCCGGCGGCTTCAAGACAACGTCGGTGACCATTCCGACCACCCTTCAATGGAGGAGTGGACTAGTGGTTCTGGATCCCTCCAACGAGGTCGCCCCGATGGTTACCGCGCATCGCAAATCGCTCAATCGACAGGTCTATGTCATCGATCCGGGACGTGACGGCACCGGCTTCAATGCGCTCGACTGGATTGGCAGGTTTGGCGGCACGAAAGAGGAGGACATCGCCGCGGTTGCATCCTGGATCATGACCGACAATCCGCGGGTCGACGCCAGCCGAAACGATTTCGTTCGTGGATCGGCGCAGCAGTTGGTGACGGCCCTGATAGCGGACGTCTGCCTCTCCGGGCACACGCCAACCGGGAATCAGACGCTACGCCAGGTCCGGACCAATCTTGCCGAGCCGGAACCAAAACTGCGAACCCGGTTACAGGAAATCTACGACTCGTCGCAAAGCGCATTTGTCCGCGAGAACGTCGCGCCCTTCATCAACATGACACCGGAGACATTCTCGGGCATCTATGGC
>NZ_VFWS01000309.1:0-1651 GCF_006443065.1 Mesorhizobium sp. B1-1-5
GTTCTCGCCGGTCTTGATCGCCGCCTCGAAATGCTGGCGGTCCCAGCCGGGCGTGTCGCGCAGGATCCAAGTGACGAGGTCGCGCACGTTTTGCGGCGAAAACACGCCGGTCCAGGTCACCAACCCGGTGCCGGTGCATTTCCTCTATCTCTCGGCCTGGTCGACGGGCCCCGGCGTCGTCCAGTTCCGCGACGACATATATGGCCTCGACGGAAACAACGAGCTACAGATCACTTCGTCGCTCTAAGCAATTGATTATTCAGGGAAAAGGCCGCTCTTGAGCGGCCTTTTCTGTCGTCGCCGCCAGGCCATTCACACCGCCACTGACCTCCAACTCTGCGTAGGCGCGCTCCGGCTGGACGAAGCGCGGGCGATTGCGCATGGTCGGCAAAACTGCCGGAAATCGGACCATGCAAGTTGCCGTCTTCATCCTCGTAGTGCTCGTCCTGGTGGCGCTTTCCGGTGCATTGGTGCGGCTGGTGCGGCTGCCGCTGCCGGTGCTGCAGATCGCCATGGGTGCTGCGCTGGCCTGGCCGGCGCGCGGGCTGCATGTCGAGATCGATCCGGAACTGTTCCTGCTCGTATTCATTCCGCCGCTTCTGTTCGCCGATGCCTTTGCTGCGCCCAAGCGCGAGCTTGTCGCCTTGCGTGGCCCCATCCTCGACCTTGCCATCGGACTGGTCTTCTTCACCATCGTCGGATTTGGCTACGCCTTGCATTGGCTGGTGCCCAGCATCCCGCTCGTCGTCGCTTTCGCGCTCGCCGCGGTGCTGTCGCCGACTGACGCGGTGGCGGTGTCTTCCATAGTCGACAGGAACATCGTTCCGGCGCGGCTGATGCATATATTGGAAGGCGAGTCGCTGCTCAACGACGCCTCGGGCCTAGTCATGTTCCGCTTTGCCGTGGCGGCGGCATTGACCGGCAGCTTTTCCTTCGCCGCGGCCTCGCTGAGCTTTCTCTATGCCGTGGCTGCCGGCATCCTCGCCGGCATGGCGGCGCTGTTCGTTGCCGCCAAGGCGCTGCAACTGCTCAACCGCATCGGCGGCGTGCCGGCGGAGGCGCAGGTTCTGGTCATGATCCTGGTGCCTTTCGTCTCCTATCTCGGCGCCGAGCATATCGGCGCCTCGGGCATCCTGGCGGCGGTCACCGCCGGCCTGTTGACCGGAGTTTCCGGCATGTTCCGCTTTCTCGGTGTCTCGGCGCGCATGCAGACGATGTCGCTGTGGTCGACGCTGTCCTTCGTCTTCAACGGCGCGCTCTTCATCCTGCTTGGCCTGCAATTTCCCGATATCATCCGTAAGGTGCCGCCGGAGTTGTCCAGCCGGCACTGGATCATCGAGCCGGTGCTGACAGTCCTGCTGCTGACCCTTTGCCTGATCGGCCTGCGTTTCCTGTGGATATGGATCGGCGACATGGCGGGCGCCATGGCGGCGCGGCTCGGCAAGCGAAAGGCCGAGCCGTTCGGCCTGCGCGTGCGGCTCGCCGGATCGGTCGCCGGCGTGCGCGGAGCGATCACGTTGGCCGGTATCCTGTCGCTGCCGCTCACCTTGCAGGACGGCTCGCCGTTCCCGGCCCGCGACGTGGTGATCTTCCTCGCCGCCGGGGTCATCATCTGCTCGCTGGCCATCGCCAGCCTCGCGCTGCCGAAGAT
>NZ_VFWS01000031.1:0-45321 GCF_006443065.1 Mesorhizobium sp. B1-1-5
CCTCGCTCTACTTCCACTGCCATCGAATAGCAGGCCCTGCTTGGTTAGTGAGTAGTGAGTAGGCAGTAGGCAGTAGGAATAATGTTGGCTGACCGCGGCTATGCATGAGTGGCCGCTCGCATCATTCAAAACTGACTACTGACTATTCCCTACTGCCTACTGCCTATCTCATGCCTCGCGGAACCGGTACCCGACTCCGTAAAGGGTTTCGATCATCTCGAAGTCGTCGTCGACGGCCTTGAACTTCTTGCGCAGCCGCTTGATGTGGCTGTCGATGGTGCGGTCGTCGACATAGACCTGTTCATCATAGGCTGAATCCATCAGCGCATCACGGCTTTTTACCACACCGGGGCGTTGCGCCAGCGAATGCAGGATGAGGAATTCGGTCACCGTCAGCGTCACTGGCTCGCCCTTCCAGGTGCAGGTGTGCCGCTCCTGGTCCATCACCAACTGGCCGCGTTCGAGCGAGCGGGCCTGCTGGCTGGGCGCCTTGGCCGCCGCCTCGCGGGCGCTGGTGCGGCGCAGCACGGCGCGCACGCGCTCGACAAGCAGGCGCTGCGAGAACGGTTTGCGGATGAAGTCGTCGGCGCCCATCTTGAGGCCGAACAATTCGTCGATCTCGTCGTCCTTCGACGTCAGGAAGATGACCGGGAGGTCCGACTTCTGGCGCATGCGGCGCAACAGCTCCATGCCGTCCATGCGCGGCATCTTGATGTCGAGGATGGCGAGGTTCGGCGGTCGCGCCGCCAAGCCTTCCAGCGCCGACGCGCCATCGGTGTAGGTTTCGACCCGATAGCCCTCGGATTCGAGCGCGATCGACACCGAAGTCAGAATGTTGCGGTCGTCGTCGACAAGCGCGATTGTTGCCATTTCAAGCGGCTCCCTCATGAGCTGTCCCTTCTGTCGTCGAGAAGGGGCTTTTGCAGGACAAATTGGGTACAAAATGTGGCACGGGCCTTGTCCGAAGTCACGGGCGGCCTGCCGTCACACGCCATCGCACCCACAGTGGGATTGGACGAACCGAGCCTGCCAATCCTTTGGGCAACCTCTATGTTTTTTGCACATATAAACGATTTAAACAACTTTCAAATTTTTTAAATCGATTAATGATTTGATATCATTCGGCTTTTCTGGTTCTGAACCTGACGGCCCCAGCGCGGGCTCCGGGAAGTAACCCGTTAGATGCGGCCAAATCCAGAGAGGAAATTTGATGTCGGAAGCCGGCAAACGCAACCCCGACTGCGCCATCGACGCGATCGGCCTGAAGACAATGGGCATGGTACGCTATAATTTTGGCGCGGCCGAACTCTACGAGGAAGCGATCCGGCGCGGCGAGGCGAGGTTGACCGCGCAGGGCGCGCTCGTCGCCGAGACCGGCCAGCACACCGGGCGTTCGCCGAAGGATAAATTCGTCGTGCGCGACGAGGCGACCGGCGGCCAGGTCTGGTGGGACAACAACAAGGCGATCTCGCCGGGCGAGTTCGAAGCGCTGCTGGCGGATTTCAAGGCACATGCAGCCGCCAAGGACCTCTACGTGCAGGACCTCGTCGGCGGCGCCGACGCCAATCTGAAGCTGCCGACCCGGGTCATCACCGAATTCGCCTGGCACTCGCTGTTCATCCGCAATCTTTTGATCCGTCCCGAAGCCGCGGAGATCGAGCGTTTCGTGCCGCAGCTGACGATCATCGACCTGCCCTCCTTCCGCGCCGATCCGGCACGTCACGGCACCCGCACCGAAACGGTGATCGCGGTCGACCTCACCCGCAAGATCGTTCTGATCGGCGGCACCTCCTATGCCGGCGAGATGAAGAAGTCGGTTTTCACCATGCTGAACTATCTGCTGCCGGCAAGGGGCGTGATGCCGATGCACTGTTCCGCCAATGAAGGTGCGGACGGCGACGCGGCCGTCTTCTTCGGCCTGTCCGGCACCGGAAAGACGACGCTGTCGGCCGACCCGTCGCGCACGCTGATCGGCGACGACGAGCATGGCTGGAGCCCGCACGGCATCTTCAATTTCGAGGGCGGCTGCTACGCCAAGACGATCAGGCTGTCGGCGGAGGCCGAACCGGAGATCTTCGCCACCACGCAGCGCTTCGGCACGGTGCTGGAGAACGTGGTGCTAGACGCCGGCCGCATTCCGGATTTCAACGATGGCAGCCTGACCGAGAACACGCGCTGCGCCTATCCGCTGGATTTCATCCCCAATGCCTCGAAGACCGGCCGCGCCGGGCATCCGAAGAACATCATCATGCTGACCGCAGACGCCTTCGGCGTCATGCCGCCGATCGCAAGGCTGACGCCGGCGCAGGCGATGTATCATTTCCTGTCGGGCTATACCGCCAAGGTTGCCGGCACGGAAAAGGGCGTCACCGAGCCGGAGGCGACGTTCTCGACCTGCTTCGGCGCCCCGTTCATGCCGCGCCATCCGTCCGAATACGGCAATCTGCTGCGCGAGCTGATCGCCGGCCACGGCGTCGACTGCTGGCTGGTCAACACCGGCTGGACCGGCGGCGCCTACGGCACCGGACGCCGCATGCCGATCAAGGTGACGCGCGCCTTGCTGGGCGCTGCGCTCGACGGTTCGTTGAAGTCGGCCGAGTTCCGCACCGACGCCAATTTCGGCTTCGAGGTGCCGGTGGCGGTCCCCGGTGTCGACGGCGCCATTCTCGACCCGCGCTCGACCTGGGCGGACAAGGCCGGTTACGACCGCCAGGCCGCGAAGCTGGTCAACATGTTCGCCGTCAATTTCGAGAAGTTCGAACGCCATGTCGACGCGACCATCCTCGGCGCGGCGCCGCGGATGCAGGAAGCGGCTGAATAGCGGTCACTGCTAATGTCTTCCTCCAGGGCCTGGCTCGCGCCGGGCCTTTTCTTTTTGCCGCCGTCGCGTCATGAGTGCGTGCATGGCAAGCGACGACGATATCATCATCTCCGGCGAAGTGGTCATCCGTCCTGGCGACCTGCATGAGGACTTCATCCGCTCCTCCGGTCCGGGCGGCCAGAACGTCAACAAGGTGGCCACCGCCGTGCAGCTGCGCTTCGACGCGGCGAACGCATCCGGGCTGTCCGAGCGCGTGCGCGAGCGCGCCATCAAGCTGGCCGGCCAGCGCGCCACCAAGGACGGCGTCATCGTCATCGAGGCAGGCCGCTTCCGCACCCAGGAGCAGAACCGCGCCGACGCGCGGGCGCGGCTAACCGCGCTGATCGCCAAGGCGGCCGAGCCGCCGCCGCCGCCGCGCAAGAAGACCAGGCCGTCCAAAGGCGCCGTCGAGCGCCGCCTGAAGAGCAAGGCAGGCCGGTCGACGGTGAAGAAGCTGCGCGGCCGAGTCGAGAACGATTAGAGCAATTCCAGGAAAAGTGAGAGCGGTTTTCCGTCCGGAATTGCGTCAAAACAAGAGACAGAGCGGTTCGCCGTTTCCGTGAAACGGTGAAGCGCTCTAAGCACGGTTGGATTAGCTGCTTCCAATTCAGGGTTGCAGATGGCAGGCTCCGATTGCTGCAACAACGAGGAGACCAGCAATGGGTATTTTCGATTTTGTCAAAGGCGTCGGCAAGAAGCTCGGCATCGGCGGCGACGATGAGGCATCGCCAAACGCGGACACGTTGAAGAAGGAACTCGACTCGCACAAGCTGGGCACGGACGGCGTCCAGGTGACCGTCCAGGGCGACACTGCGGTGTTGAAGGGTACAGTCAACGATCAGTCGGTCTTCGAAAAGGCGGTGATCGCCGTCGGCAACACGCTGGGCGTTTCCAAGGTGCAAGCCGACGAGCTGAAGGTCGCGCCCGAGGCCGGCACGGCGGCGCCGGCCAAGGAACCGACGCTCTATACCGTCCAGAAGGGAGACAACCTCTGGAAGATCGCCGAGAAATCCTACGGCAAGGGGAAGGGCGCGAAGAACAACATCATCTTCGAGGCCAACAAGCCGATGCTGACGCATCCCGACAAGATTTATCCCGGACAGGTGCTGCGCATACCGGATATCGACCAGGCCTGACCGGCCATATCACGGGAATCTGGAAACGGCGGCTTTCGGGTCGCCGTTTTCTTTTGCCGGTGGCATGCTCGGCCAGTCAACCGCATCGGTAACCGGATCGATCCATGCTCGTTCTGCCCAAAGGCGTCCGCCATATGCCGGGCTACCTCGCGCGCCCGGCCCAGGAAGCGCTGGTCGAGGAGATCAGGCGCGTCGTGCAGGCCGCACCCCTCTACGTGCCGGCCATGCCGCGCACCGGCAAGCAGATGAGCGTGCGCATGACCAATTGCGGCGCGCTTGGCTGGGTGACCGACAAGGAGCGCGGCTATCGCTATCAGCCGACGCATCCGGTGACCGGCGAGCCCTGGCCGCCGATCCCGGAAATCCTGCTGGAATTATGGCGCGAGGTCTCGGCATATCCGCATCCGCCCGAGGCATGCCTGGTCAACTTCTATTCGGCGGATGCCAAAATGGGCCTGCATCAGGATCGCGACGAACGGGATTTCGCCGCGCCCGTGGTATCGGTTTCGCTGGGCGACGACTGCCTGTTCCGGGTCGGCCAGGACAGGCGCGAAGGCGGCACCAAGTCGTTCAGGCTGAAGAGCGGCGACGTCGTCGTGCTTGGCGGCGAAGGACGCCTCGCCTTCCACGGCGTCGATCGCATCTATCCCGCGACGTCGGCGCTGCTGAAGAATGGCGGCCGCATCAATCTGACGTTGCGGCGGGTGACGGTGCCTGGCTGAGCATGCCTGGCGTCGGGGCAACGCGATCTTAAGCATACCCGGGCTACAACCGCGGTTGCGAAACCGAGATCGCCATGCAACCTGATTGGATCAGAACCAGAAGCCTTTTGGACGTCGCCATCGTCACGGTCGTGTCGATCATCGCTCTGTGGATGACCGAATTCTACCTGAGCTTGTTGTGGAACCTCGACGACCGAGGGTTTTCCGAACTTTCGCACAGGCTCCCCTACTGGGACTTCACCAATCTCTGGGCTGGTTCCCGCATGGCCATCGACGGTCATGTTGTTACCCTCTTCGACGTGGAGGCCTACCGCGCGGCGCTGCGCGCGATGTTCTCGCCCGACCTTCCAAATCAGGAATGGAGCTATCCGCCGAACATCCTCCTGCTCGGCGTTCCGCTTGCCACCTTGCCGATCCTGCCTGCCTATCTGATCTGGACGTTCGGGACCGTGCTGTGCCTGTGGCTGGCGATCCGGCCGCTGAAGCTCGGAGCGGCCCTGGAACTGGCGATTGTCTTGAGCCCCGCCGTCATCTGGAACTCGGTGTTCGGCCAGAACGGCGCGCTGACCACCGCGCTGTTGATCGGAGGCCTTGCCGTGGCGCCCAGGCGTCCGCTGCTGGCCGGAATCCTGTTCGGCCTGCTGACGATCAAACCGCATCTCGGCATTCTCGTGCCCTTCTGCCTGCTAGCCAGCGGCAACTGGCGCGCCATTCTCGCGGCCATCGGCACCAGCGTCGTGATCGCCCTCGCCACCGGCCTGTTCTTTGGCTTCGATGTCTGGCGCCTGTTCCTGACCGAAACCCGCCCCTTGATGACGGCGATCATGGAGGCGCCTTATCCGCAGCCCTATCAGTACAACGCGATAACGGTGTTCTTCACGGCGAGAGCCGTAGGAGCCGGGGTGACCTCCGCCTATGGTGTGCAGGCGGTCGCGACCATCGCTTCCATCGCCGCGGCGATCTGGCTCTGGCGGCCGGGCCGCGTGGTCTCCCATCAGGAACGCGTGGTGCTTACCGCTGTCCTCGCAATCCTGGCCACGCCCTATGGCTACACCTACGACACGATCGGTGTGGCCGTAGCGGTGGCGATGCTCGCCGCGATGGTTTCCAGGCCGCCTCGGCTGATCCTGGCGATTTGCTGGCTTGGGCCTTTCGTCGTGCATTTCTTCACCTGGGGCGGATATTGCGTCGCTGTCCTGATCCCGCTTTTTCTTGCCGCGTGGATGCTGCATTCGATATGGACGAGAGGCCGGAAGGCTCAACTCTCGGGAGAACCGTCCCTAGCCTGAAGCAATCCCAGGATACGTGCGCAGCGATAGGCTCGGCGGCTTTGCCGCAGCCTTCCGTTCGCCGCAGGAAGTATGAAGAATGGCGGCCATATCAATTTGAGGTGGTCGCGGGTCCTCGTGCCTGGCTAATTCCGGCGTTGCGCTGTAGCACCCGTACCTCGCCCCGCGCGCACCACGCCATCAATGACATCAGCGGCAGGAAAAGCGCGACGCCGATAAGCGTCAATTGATCTCGATTAGCCAGTGCTGCCCTAATTGCGTTCGGCCATATCGCTGCGGATGAACAGGGTTACGGAGGCGTTCTGATAGAGCAGTCGATAGTCCTGCAAAGCCTTTGCGATCAAAGGGCTATCACGCAACGGCGCTGTTGCGTGCGGCTGCGTCAGATGGAGCTTTACCGGTACGTCCGGTCCTGCGGTTCCGTCATCGGCAATGATATCGGGCCGTTTCGTGGTCAACTCACTGGCGATCGCCTGCGTGTAGTCCGCCCGCAAGGATTCGAGCCGAAGCCGGGTCGCGGCATCCGGCCCGGACTCGATCAGGACCATGGCATCATTGACCATCCAGCCGGACGGGTGGCGCCCAACCATGCGAGCGCCGGCCATCCGGACGAGCGGATTGCCGATCTGCAGCCCTGAGCCGATCGATATAAAGGTCGGGTGATCGGCGATCCGGTTGATGGCGGCCGTCGCCGCGTCGAGATCGCCACGCGGTTCGACGAATGCCAGGCCTTGCCGTGGCGCGACGGTCGTTACGAACAAAAGCAGACCGAACCCTACACCCGCCTTTGCCAGCACAGGCAGGTCGCGCTGTGGCCGCAACCGGATGAACTGGAGCACAAACGCCAACATGCCGAGCGTCAAGAACGGCATCGCCTGATAGGTCCAGCCTTTGCCCATGACGACAAAGGCAGGGAGATAGCCAACACCCGCCAGCAGCAGGATCTTCGCATCGCGATGGGGCCGGTCAGGGTAGGCCATAGCCAACGTTGCCGCGGCCATGGCCACGAAAATCTTCACCGGCAAGAGCATCAACATGTCGACGACCGGCAAGCGCATCGGCAAATAGACCTCGCGCAGCAAAGGCAGGACATCGGTGAAGAAGGGCTGCATGAAAACCACAAGCACGACCAGATAGGCGACGGTCAAAACAGCGCCGAACACATTCTCGGTCGTCAGCAGAGGCCGCGCCGAGCGTCGCTGCGCGGCAAGGACCAGCACCGGCGCAGCCAGCGCCAGCACGCTGAAGGGCGGTTTGATCATGACGAAAATCGCGGCGCCAATCCCGGCGGCAAGCCGCTCGGCCGTGCTGCCGGCACGGAAATCCGCTATCCGGTCGCGTGCCGCAAGCAGCGCCAGCCAAGGCAAAAGGCAGATGACTGCGATTTGTTCGCGCTGGCCGAAATCCGCCGGGGACAGCGCAAGCAGAAGAAACACCAGGACCGGAACTGCCCAGACGAATCGCGTCAGCGTTTGGTCGGCACGTACAAGGATTCGAGCTGAAAGCCAGACCGAACCGATTGCCAGCACTACCATGCCGAGCCCCACCCAGAGCTCCGCCGAAAGCCCGGTCAACCGCTCAAGAATCAGGAATGGCAGATAGAGCCAGGTGGAAAAGGGCGGATTGGCCTCGGCGACGTCGACATAGAGGCGTTCGCCGCTCAGCACGCGGTCGCCGACGGTCAGCAGCCACGACACGTCGACATTGCCCGGCAAGACGCGCGAGACGACAATCGCATAGAGGGCGATCAACAATGTTGCGGCGGCAGGCGGGCCAAGACGAAATGCAGCTCCGGCCTGACGGGGCCGCAGATTGGCCTGCTCGCCTGAAGCAACCAATGGCGCATCCATGCCGGGAGCCTCAATAGCAGTACAGCGTTTGTGGCTTAGCTTGTAACGGACCGGCAGTTAAGCGCGCTTTAACCGGCAGACACCGCTCAAAATTTTCCTCGCGACCTCTCCCGAAAAGCGCTGCGGATCACTCTGCCTGGGCAGTTCCTGGATTGCGCAGCAGCACCTGAAGTTCGCCATTCTCGGCAATCTGCTGGTAGCCTCGCAGGAAGTTGACGTAGTCCGGCCACTGGGCAAGCTCCGTATTCCAGTCCCTGTCGATTTTCTCGACGATTATCATGGCGGGCTGTTGGGCTTCGAGTTCGGCGATCTTGCTCTCGATGTAGCGATCGGCGATCTGCCGGTAGTGGGATGCCGCCTCCTGGTCGCCGTCCCGGCTTGCGATGCCCGAAAGATAAAGCGCCTGTTCACCCAGCCAGTCGTTGCAATGGCGTGAAATCCATGTCCCGCCGAGCATGCGGGTAAGCGGATGGCCCCCCGAGATGTCGGCGCCGACCAGCGCGACGGTCGGCTGAGGAGCCGCGGCCTTAAGCTTGGCGACAAACTCCGCACTGAGCTTCTGTGTCCGCATGAACGGGATGGCGGCGGCGGCAATGATGGCAGCCAACAGCATCTTGCGCCTCAGGTCCATTGCCGTGCCCGACGAGTCGTGTGTCGCCGGGGCAGCTTGCGCCATCCTCAGCAGGAGCGCCGCCAGAATCAGGCTGAAGGCCGGAAACGCGTGATAGGCCCAGCCCTTGGCCTGGTAGATCAGCGGCATGGTTGCAGCCAGCGAAGCAAGCGTGAACACGGTGATCAGCGGCGACAACGGCAATCCTGGGCGAAGAAAGCGCAGCGCCAGGAGCGCGATCAGGTAGATCGGCCCATAGGTCGTCAGCAACGCCTCCATATTCCGGATCCGCATGTAGGTTTCGGCCAGCACCGGGTAGATGACGCTTAGGAATTCCGGATGGAAATACTGCACGGCGACGATATAGGCGACGCAAATCAGGCCGATCGTCCAGTACTCGACGGCGAAAAGCGTTCGGATCGACCGGCGGTTCCAGGCCGCGTAGAGCGCCGGAACGAGCACGACCAGAGCATAATAGGGCTTCACCAGCACCAGGATGCTGCCGCTCAATCCGGCAAGGAGGGCCACCGGCAGGCTGGGCATTCGATCGTCGATTGGCGCCGCGCGCCAGGCCGTCAGCATGAGCAACGGCAAAAACAGCGCGATCCCGAGATGCTCCCGCTCGCTGAAGGCATTGCCGGGGAAGATGACCAGCAGCGCCAGAAAAAGAGGCAGCAGTGAAAACAGGGTGCGATTCTCGACAAAACCCGCCCGCCTGGCGATCCATGCGGCAAGGCCCAATCCCGCCAGGCAGATCGCATAGCTGTAGGCATGAACCGCGATTTCAGGCGAGATGCCGATCCTATGCGCGAGCGCCACGGCCGGCATGAACATCCAAAGCGTGAAAGGCGGATTGACTTCGAAAATATCGACATAGAGCCGTGATCCGGCAAGCATCCGTTCGCACACGGTGATCACCCAGCTCGTGTCGGATATGACGCCCCATCGCATCTGCCAGGGAACGGCGGCCGCCAGCACCAGAAGGCAAAAAACCACGGTCCATGTCCGCGTGTTGCGCGCGTCGCTGATCGGCGCGTCTGCCGTCGGGCTGTCGAGGACGGCGGTCATCGGCTCCGTCCTTCGGGGCAGAGGGGGCCGTTGGCGTTGATGGGAACGCCTCCCACGAGGACAGGCTTGCACAACGCCACGAGCAGGGGCGGCAAGGCCTCTTCATTGAAGTCCGGAATGACCAGTGAATAGACCGGGACCTCGCGTCCCGCGGCATTGTCCGCATCGATCACCGGTTCCCTCCCGACACCCGCTGGAGTTTGGCTGGCGACGCTAGTCGGGATTGCCTAAGGCGCCGTTAAGGGGTCACAATTTCCTTAACGCCACTTCCTCGACCAGGTGGTTGGTGCCCTTGCGCAGGATGAGGTCGGCCCGCGCCCTGGTCGGCAGGATGTTCTCGCGCAGGTTCTTCAGGTTGATGTTGGCCCACAGCCCCTCGGCGATGGCCCGCGCGGCATCCTCGGAGAGCTGCGAATAGCGGTGGAAGAAGGAGTCCGGGTTGCGGAAGGCGGTTTCGCGCAGCCGCATGAAACGCTGGATGTACCATTGATGGATCAGCTTCTCGTCGGCATCGATATAGATGGCGAAATCGAAGAAGTCGGACAGGAACGGCACGATCTTGCCGTCCTTCGGCAGCTTGCCCGGCTGCAGGACGTTGATGCCTTCGAAGATCAGTATGTCCGGCCGGTCGATGGTGACGAACTCGCCGGGAATCACGTCGTAGGTCAGGTGCGAATAGACCGGCGCGCTGACGCTGCTTTGCGCCGACTTGATGCCGGACAGGAACCTGAGCAGCGCGCCGACGTCGTAGCTCTCGGGGAACCCCTTGCGCTCCATGAGGTTTTCGCGGCGCAGGATCTCGTTGGGCAACAGGAAGCCGTCGGTGGTGATGAGGTCGACCTTCGGGCTCGACGGCCAGCGCGCCAGAAGTTCCTTCAGCACGCGCGCCGTGGTCGACTTGCCGACCGCGACCGAGCCGGCGATGCCGATGATGAAGGGTGTCTTGACGACGTCCTGCGCGTTGAAAAAGGCCTGGCGCTGCCGGAACAGCAACTGGCTTGCCTCGACATGGGCCGAAAGCAGCCGGGACAGCGAGAGGTAGATGCGCTTGACCTCTTCGAGATCGACCGGGTCGTTGAGCGAGCGCAGCCGGTCGATCTCGTCCCCGGTCAGCGTCAGCGGCGTGTCGGCGCGGAATTGCGACCATTGCTCGGCGGAGAAGAATCGATAAGGGGAATACTTCTCGGTCGGAGCCAGCTGGTCCATCGGGTTTCCTGCCCTCCTAGAGCGTGCTGCCGAAAAGTGCGAAGCCGGGCGACATCATGCTCTCTCTTTCGATCAACCCTGGGGCCGGGACGCCTTTTCGGCGGTACCCGAGCGGCTGGTTCGGCCCTCAAGCTCCTTCAGCACCTCGTCAAGCGGAATGCCCGCGATGCCAAGAACGACCAGCCAATGATATATAAGATCCGCACTTTCCGAAACGACGGCTTTTCTGTCCCCCTTGACGGCTGCAATCACCGTCTCGACGGCTTCCTCGCCGAGCTTCTGCGCCGCCTTGTCGATACCTTTGGCGAACAGCTTCGCCGTCCATGAGTCGGCGTCGCCGGAATGGGCGCGCTGATGGATGATCGTTTCCAGCTCGGCGAGTGAAAATTGAGCCATAGCAGCGGTTTAAGTCCGATGGGCGGCCGAGTCCAGCCGCATCGGCAGGCCGGCCCTGGCCATATGCGTCTTGGCCTCGGCGATAGTGTAGGTGCCGAAATGGAAGATCGAGGCGGCGAGCACCGCGCCCGCATGGCCGTCGCGGATGCCTTCGACCAGGTGATCGAGCGTTCCGACGCCGCCGGAAGCGATCACCGGCACACGCACCGCGTCGGCAATCGCCCGGGTGAGCGCGATGTCGTAGCCGGCCTTGGTGCCGTCGCGGTCCATCGAGGTCAAAAGGATCTCGCCGGCGCCGCGCTCGACCATGCGCTGCGCGAATTCGACCGCGTCGATGCCGGTCTTCTCGCGTCCGCCATGGGTGAAGATCTCCCAGCGGCCGGTGTCGCCTTGCGCCGATACCTTCTTGGCGTCGATCGCCACGACGATGCACTGATTGCCGAATTTATCGGCGGCTTCCGCGACGAAATCCGGGTTCTTCACCGCCGCCGTGTTGATCGACACCTTGTCGGCGCCGGCCAGGAGCAGCTTGCGGATGTCGGCCACCTGGCGCACGCCACCGCCGACGGTGAGCGGCATGAAGCACTGCTCGGCCGTTCGGGCAACCACGTCGAAGATCGTCTCGCGATTGTCGGACGATGCGGTGATGTCGAGGAAGCAGAGCTCGTCGGCGCCAGCGGCGTCATAAGCCTTGGCGGCCTCGACCGGGTCGCCGGCATCGACGAGGTCGACGAAATTGACGCCCTTGACCACGCGGCCGTTCTTGACGTCGAGGCAGGGGATGACGCGGGCCTTGAGCATCACTTGCGCTCCAGCGTCGAGAGCAGGTCGACCACCAGCGCGCCGACCAGCGGCGGCACGTCGCCCTTGGGATCGAAGGCCGGATCGTAGGCGGAGATGGTAAGCCCGGCGATGGCGAGCGGCCCGGCGAGACCGCACATGGCGGTGCGCAGCTGCTCGGGCGCCGGACCGCCGGGCGTGGTGTAGCGATTGGCCTGCAGCTTCTCGGGGTCATGCACGTCGAGGTCGACATGCATGTGAACCTGGCGTGCGCCGTCGGCCTTCAGTCTTTGCGCGGCGCTCTTCCAGTCCGGGCATTCGGTCCGGATGATCGGCAGCTTTTCCAGCAGTTCCTCTTCCGCGCTGTCGAGGTCGCGCGCATTGACCAGAACGCAGCCCGACGGATCGACCGGCTTGAAGCCCGGGATCTGCGCCGCTATCGATCGCCAGCACAGGCCCAGCACCGCGGCCAGCGCCATGCCGTCGAGGAAGCCGGTGGTGGAGGTTTCCGGCGTGTTGAGGTCGCCATGCTGGTCGGCCCAGATGATGGCGTCGGCACCGGCACCGGCCACGGCGCCGGCGGCGGTCAGGCAGTTGCCGGCCAGCACGATCGGAAACCGCTTCCTGTCCAGCGCCATGCGGACTTCGCCTGAAACGGCGTTGCAGACGGCAAATCCGGTACCGATCTCGCGCTCGGCTTCGTCCTCGACCACCTTGCCGATGTCGCTCACCTCGACATCGTGGCCGGCGAGCTTCAGCGCCTCGGCCAGCCCGCCCGAAATCAGCGCGTCCGGGCCCTGGCCGCAGCCGCCGTGGAAATGGCCGCTGTCATAGGACGCCAGGATGATCGAAATGTTCACGCTCTTGCCTCCGCCCGCTCGCCGCGCAGGATCGCCAGCGCCTCGGCCGGGTCGATGCGTCCGTCATATAGGGCCCGGCCGGAGATCGCGCCTTCGAGTTTTTGCGCATCCGGCATGGTCATGCGCACGATGTCGGCGATCGAGGCGAGGCCGCCGGAGGCGATCACTGGGATGGACACCGCCTCGGCGAGGTCGATGGTCGAATCCCAGTTGATGCCGGTCAGCACGCCGTCGCGGTCGATGTCGGTGTAGATGATGGCGGCAACGCCGGCGCCCTCGAATTTCTTGGCGAGCTCGATGACGCCGAGCTCGGAGGCCTCGGCCCAGCCTTCGACCGCGACCTTGCCGCCCTTGGCGTCGATGCCGACCGCTATTTTCCCGGGAAAGGCCTTGCAGGCCTCCTTGACCAGGTCGGGTTCGCGCACCGCCACGGTGCCGAGGATAACGCGCGTCAGGCCGCGATCCAGCCAATCCTCGATCTGCGGCAAGGTGCGGATGCCGCCGCCGAGCTGCACCGGGTTCTTCGTCGCCTTCAGGATGGCACCGACCGCTGCCGAATTGACGCTTTGGCCCTTGAAGGCGCCGTTGAGGTCGACGACATGCAGCCACTCGAAGCCCTGCTCCTCGAAGGCTTTCGCCTGCGCGGCGGGATCGTCGTTGTAAATGGTGGCCGTGGCCATGTCGCCGTGCTTCAGGCGCACGCATTGGCCGTCCTTCAGATCTATTGCCGGAAACAGGATCATCGGTCAGGCGCCCTCGACAATGACGAAATGGCCGGTCGAAGAGGCGAGCCGGAACTTCGAGGCATGCTGATATTCAGGCGAATGATAGCATTCGATCGCCTTGTCGTAGGACTCGAACTCGACCAGCACGTGACGGTTGCCGGTCGGACCTTCCGGACTCTCGTAGCGTCCCGCGCGGACCGGGAACTTTGCGCCGTATTTCGCGAAGGCGACGGCGTTCGCTTCGATATATTGCCTGTAGACGTCCGGATCGCGGACATCGATCATCGCCATCCAATAGCCCTTCTTGCTCATTGTCAGGGCCTCCACTTCAGGAAATTGGTGATCAAGGCCAGGCCGAGCGCCTGGCTCTTCTCGGGATGGAACTGCGTGCCGGCGAGGTTATCGCGGGCGACGGCCGCCGTCACCGCGCCGCCATAATCAGTCGTCGCCATGATCTCGGCCGGGTTCTTCGCGTCCAGATGATAGGAATGGACGAAATAGGCGTGCAGCCCCTTCGGGCCGGTCCCGATGCCGGAAAACAGCGGGTGCTTGCGTTGGAGTTCGATCGTGTTCCAGCCTATCTGCGGGATCTTCAGCGCCGGATCGGACGGCGTGATCTCCCTGACGTCGCCGGCGATCCAGCCGAGGCCTTGGGTGATGGTCTTTTCGAGGCCGCGTTGCGACATCAGCTGCATGCCGACGCAGATACCGAGGAAAGGCCGGCCCTTGACGATCGCGACCTCTTCCACCGCTTCCCACATGCCTGCCACCCCGTGCAGGCCGGCGGCGCAGTCGGCATAGGCGCCGACGCCCGGCAGCACGATGCGGTCGGCGGAACGCACGCGCTCGGCGTCGGCCGTCAGCTCGATCGTCGCGGCAAGGCCTGCCTCATGCGCGGCGCGCTCGAAGGCCTTGGTAGCCGAGCGCAGGTTGCCCGAGCCGTAGTCGATGATGGCCACCCGCATGTCAGGGCCTTCCAGGCGTATGGGTCAGGCCGAGCGCCATGCCTGTCTGCGGCGGACGTGCCTGCGATGCATCCGGCACGATGCGCGGCAGGGCTGGCGGCTCCTCGCTCACCTCGCCGGTTTCCAGCACATGGCGCGTCTCGGCATCGGCGAGATTGCCGGCCTCGATCACGCCCCATTCGCGCCAGCCGCGCCGCCGCAGCGAGGCGATCCGCAGGCCCTGGCCTTCGAAGCCGATATAGAGCGAGACCAGCAGCGACAGCAGCGATCCGGCTCCTTCGAGCCCGAGCCTCTCGCCGGCCACCGGCAGGATCGCCATGACGATGAAGGTCAGAGCCGCCTCGATCCACATCCGGTGCCAGGCGAGCCAGAGCGGCGCGGCCAGAAAACCCAGCCAGGTGAAGCTGTCGCGCACAAAACTTGCGTCCTCGGCTTTGTTGCCGGCCGGCGGCGCCATCACGACATAGATCGCCATAGGGCTATCCTTTCAGGGATCCCTTGGTGGAGGGAACCGCGTCGGGCTGGCGCGGATCGGGCTCCAGCGCTGCGCGTAACGCCCGCGCCACCGCCTTGAAGCAGGTTTCGGCAATGTGATGGTTGTTGGCGCCGTAATGATTGGTCACATGCAGCGTGATGCCGGCATTCTGCGCCAGCGCCTGGAAGAACTCGCGCACCAGCTCGGTGTCGAACGTGCCGATCTTCGGCGACGAGAAGCCCACGTTCCAGACCAGGAACGGCCGGCCCGAGACGTCGATCGCCGCCCTGGTCAGCGTCTCGTCCATGGCAAGGTCGATCGAGGCATAGCGCATGATGCCGCGCCGTTCGCCCAGCGCCTCGCTCAGCGCCTGGCCGATCGCGATGCCGGTGTCTTCGACCGTGTGGTGGTCGTCGACATGCAGGTCGCCCTTGGCCTTGACCGTCATGTCGATCAGCGAATGCCGCGACAGCTGGTCGAGCATATGGTCGAAGAAGCCGACGCCGGTCGAAATGTCGGACTTTCCCTTGCCGTCGACATCGACGGAGACCGAAATCTCGGTTTCCTTGGTCTTGCGGCTGACTTCGGCCGAACGCGTCATCGCTCTGTCCTTGTTGCCCTGCTCGGAGGCGCCAGGGCTTGAAAACGAAAGCCTTCTATCAGCATGATCCGGCGATTGCCAGTTGCCATTCCGGCCGCTATCGGCTCGGCCTGAGGTGGTTTGCAATCGTTGGCCTTGTGCATACATATGGCCGATCAAATCCACTCGTACCGCGCCAATTGCCTTTATCAAGGGATAGCGCGAATCGGAGCTCAAATGTCGAATGAACTCACCATGCACGCCACGACCATCATCAGCGTGCGCAAGGGCAACAAGGTCGTGATCGCCGGGGACGGCCAGGTCAGCCTTGGCCAGACCATCATGAAGGGCAACGCCCGCAAGGTGCGCCGGATCGGCAAGGACGGCAGCGTCATTGCCGGCTTCGCCGGCGCTACCGCCGACGCCTTCACCCTGCTCGAGCGGCTCGAAGCCAAGCTCGAACAATATCCGGACCAGCTGACGCGCGCCTGCGTCGAGCTCGCCAAGGACTGGCGCACTGACCGCTATCTGCGCCGCCTGGAAGCCATGATGCTGGTCGCCGACAAGTCTGTCTCGCTGGCGCTGACCGGCAATGGCGACGTGCTGGAGCCCGAGCATGGCGTCATGGCCATTGGCTCCGGCGGCAATTACGCGCTGGCCGCGGCCCGCGCGCTGATCGACACCGACAAGGATGCCGAGCAGATCGCCCGCAAGGCCATGCAGATCGCGTCCGACATCTGCGTCTACACCAACAATAATTTCGTCGTCGAAACGCTTGATGCCGCCTGAACGACCATGACCCCGAACCGAAGGACCGCGAAAGCGAAAGGTGGCCGCCGGTTTTCGGACAAGATCATGGTCGAACCAGCAGATACATATGAGTTCCGGCCGGTCACGGAAAAAGACCTGCCGATGATCGCCGGATGGCTGCGCGAGCCGCATGTCGCCGCATGGTGGGACGATCCGGACAAGGAAATCGCCGAGATCCGCGAGCATATCGATTCGGTCTCGGTGGAACCGCTGATCGTCGAGCTCGACGGCAGGCCGATCGCCTATCTGCAGAGCTATGATCCGCATATGGAGGACGACCATCCCTATGCCGACCAGCCCTTCGGCACGCTGGGTATCGATCTCACGATCGGCCCACCGGAACTGGTCGGGGTCGGCCATGGCTCGGCCATCCTGCGCCAGTTCGTCGAGGAGCTGTTCGAGGAAGGCGCGCCGCGCGTCATCATCGACCCGCATCCCGACAATGGCCGCGCCATCCGCGCCTATGAGAAAGCCGGCTTCAGGCCGATCGGGCGCAGGCATACGCAATATGGGGACGTCGTGCTGATGGCCGTCGATGCGGCCGACGACGATGAACAGCTGGGGGACTGATTGAATTGACCGCATCCGGAGGGGACAAGACACTTTCGGCCTATGAAGACAGCTGGCGCATGGGCCTGCTGCTCGTGCTGGCTTTGATCATCTTCCAGGCAGGCGCCTTGTACGCCATGGGCCACCCGCCGATCTGCACCTGCGGCTACGTCAAGCTCTGGCACGGCGTGGTCAACAGTTCGGAGAATTCCCAGCACATCGCCGACTGGTACACCTTCTCGCACATCATTCACGGCTTCCTGTTCTATGCGCTGGCCTGGGCGCTGTTCCCGCGCTCGCCGGTCGGCTTAAGGCTCGCCTTCGCCGTCCTCATCGAAGGCGGCTGGGAGATCCTCGAAAACAGCCCCTTCATCATTGACCGCTATCGCGCCGGCACCATCTCGCTCAACTATTACGGCGACTCGATCATCAACTCGGTGTCCGACACGCTGTTCATGGCGCTGGGATTTGTGATGGCGCGAAAGCTACCTATATGGGTGGTCGTGGCCCTGGCGCTCATCTTCGAGTTCGGCACGGGTTACATCATCCGGGACAATCTGACGCTCAACGTGATCATGCTGCTGCATCCGTTCGAGTTTATCAGGCAGTGGCAAAGTGGAATTTGAGTAATATGAGCACCTTTTCTCCCCGCGAAATCGTTTCGGAACTCGACCGCTTCATCATCGGCCAGAAGGACGCCAAGCGCGCAGTGGCCATTGCCTTGCGCAACCGCTGGCGCCGCCAGCAGCTGGAAGGCCAGATGCGCGAAGAGGTGATGCCGAAAAACATCCTGATGATCGGCCCGACCGGCGTCGGCAAGACCGAGATCTCGCGCCGTCTGGCGCGGCTCGCCGGCGCCCCCTTCGTCAAGGTCGAGGCAACCAAGTTCACCGAGGTCGGCTATGTCGGCCGCGATGTCGAGCAGATCGTGCGCGACCTCGTCGAGGTCGCCATCGGCCTGGCGCGTGAAAAGATGCGCGAGGATGTCGCCGCGCGCGCCCAGATCAACGCCGAGGAACGCGTGCTGGAAGCCCTCGTCGGCAAGACGGCGAGCCCGGCGACCCGCGACTCCTTCCGCAAGAAGCTGCGCGACGGCGAGCTCGACGATAAGGAGATCGAGATCGAGGTGGCCGACACCGGCACCGGCGGCATGCCCGGTTTCGATATCCCCGGCATGCCGGGCGGCAGCGTCGGCGTGCTCAACATCAACGACATGCTGTCGAAGGCGATGGGTGGCCGCAGGACCAAGACCCGCAAGACCACGGTGCGCGATTCCTATGCGGTGCTGGTCAACGACGAGTCCGACAAGCTGCTCGACCAGGACGAGGTGGTGCGCAGGGCGCTGGAATCGGCCGAGAATGACGGCATCGTCTTCCTCGACGAGATCGACAAGATCGCCGCCAGGAGCGACATTTCGGGCGGCCCGTCGCGCGAAGGCGTGCAGCGCGACCTGCTGCCGCTGGTCGAAGGCACCACGGTCGCGACCAAATATGGGCCGATCAAGACCGACCATATATTGTTCATCGCGTCGGGCGCCTTCCACGTCTCCAAGCCGTCCGACCTGCTGCCGGAGTTGCAGGGCCGCCTGCCGATCCGTGTCGAGCTGCGCGCGCTGGAGAAGGCGGATTTCATCCGCATCCTCACCGAGACCGAGGCTAGCCTCATCAAGCAGTATATCGCGCTGATGAAGACCGAAGGCGTCGAGCTGACCTTCACCGATGACGCCATCGATTCGCTTGCCGGCATCGCCGTCGACCTCAACGCCAGCGTCGAGAATATCGGCGCTCGGCGCCTGCAGACGGTGATGGAGCGCGTGCTGGACGAGATTTCCTACGACGCACCCGACCGCAACGGCACGGCCGTCACCATCGACGCCGCCTATGTCGAGAAGCATGTCGGCGACCTGTCCAGAAACACCGACCTGTCGCGGTTTATCCTCTGAGTTCCTAGTTCCCCGACTCAGGGAGTGAAATCAGCGCAAACGCCGGGAGTTGCTGAAGCCGCCCCCAACGTCGTCATTCTATGGCGAAGCAAGGAGCGAAGCGACGCGGCGCAGACCATAGAATCCATTCCGTGACTTGGAGGCGCCGCCACGCCACTAGTTTGGGCGGGGCTCTCGTAGCCGACCCGAAACGGCCCTCCGGTGCCCCGGCTTCCGGCCCGCCTGAAAACGCCCTTCCAATCCAAAGTGTGGCCAAATGGAAGCATCTGGCCACCATTTTTGCTGGCAGCTCGAAGCCTTCTCTCGACTCTGCCAAGCGCTTTACCTAGTTTGCCGCGCATTCGAAGGCGGCGGCGTATGAAGAATCTTATCCTGCTTTTTCTCGGCATGGCCCTGGCGGCGGCGGTGGCAACCGCCGATGCCGCGACCATCGTGCCCCCAGGCAACCGCAACAGCGTGCAGCCGGATATTCCAGGCGCCTCCAGCCGGCGCACCCAGGCCACCAACACCACCTTCCAGGCCAAGTACCGCAAGGTCTACGCGCTCTTGCAGAACGATGCCGAGCTGCGCGGCAAGATCAGGAAGGCGGCAGCGGCCTACGGCATCGATTCCATGCATATCGTCGGCGCTATCGTCGGCGAGCATACCTACAATGTCGACGCTTACGACCGCCTGCAGACCTACTACGTCAAGGCGATCTCCTATCTGTCGAGCAAGCTCTCCTTCGCCTATCACGGCGAGGACGTCTCGGATTTCATCCAGCGGCCGGAATTCGAGAAATGCGCCGGCATGGACGACAGCTACGACCTTTGGGAATGCCGCGAGCAGGTGTGGAACCGCGCCTTCCGCGGCAAGAGCGTCGGCGGCGAGGACTTCCCCAACGACCGTTTCGGCGCCACCTTCTTCCAGCCCTATTATGCCGGCCAGACCTTCGGCCTCGGCCAGCTGAACCCGCTGACCGCGTTGCAGATGAGCGACCTCGTGCACAAGGTCTCGGGCCTGCCCAGGCTCGACGTCGGCGATCCCAACGCGGTCTACAAGACCATCATGGACCCCGACCTGACGCTGCCCTACGTCGCCGCGACCATCAAGAAGTCGATTGACGCCTACCGCGGCATCGCCGGCTTCGACATCTCGAAAAATCCGGGCCTCACCGCCACGCTCTACAATGTCGGCAACCCCGAAGAGCGCGCTTACGCTCTGAAGGCCGAGAACGAAAAGCGCCGCGCCGCCGGCGAGCCGGAAAAGCTGCCCGAAGAAAATTATTACGGCTGGTTGGTCAACGACAAGCTGGATGAGCTGAAGGCACTGTTTTAGGCGGGTCTGTCACGCTGCCAGCAGCGACTTCAGCTTGACCGCTTGCGAGCCGAGCGCTTCCGGCGCCGGGCTCGCCCGCCTGGCGATCAGCATTTCCGCCAGCCGGATGTCGCGCGCCACCGCATTGCCGGGGCCGATGCCGCTGGCGGCCACCAGCCTGCCGTCCTCGGCCAAATGGAACAGGATGAAGGCGCCGTCGTCGAGGTCGCGCCGCACGATACTCTTGCCTTCGTCGGACAACCCGGAGATCTGCAGGGTCAGCCCATACTGATCCGACCAGAACCACGGCACGGCGGCATGCGCCTCGCCGCCGCCAAGCATGTTCTTCGCGGCTAAGGCGCCCTGTTCCTGCGCGTTGCGCCAGGCTTCGAGGCGCACGCGCCGGCCGCCATAGACGGCGAGCGGGAACGAGCAGCAATCGCCGGCGGCGAAGATGTCCGGATCGGCGGTGCGCAATTGCTCGTCGACCGCGATGCCGTTGTCGATGGCCAGCCCCGCCTCGGCGGCAAGCGCGGTCACCGGCACGGCGCCGATGCCGATCACCGCGAGATCGGCGACGACCCTCTGCCCGTCGGCCAGCGTGATGCCGACCTCCGCGCCGTCGTCGTCAATCGCCGCGATCCCCTGGCCGGTGCGGATCGTAACGCCCTCGGCCTGATGCGCCTTGTGGATGATCTCGGCGATCTCGGCCGGCACGCCGCGCATCAGGATGCGCGGTTGCGCCTCGATGACGGTGACGGCGGCGCCTAGCTTGCGCGCCGCGGCGGCAAGCTCGAGGCCGATGAAGCCGCCGCCGATGATGGCGACGCGGTTGCCGGCGCTGAGATGAGCGCGAATGGCCAAAGCGTCGTTGAACGTCCTGAGATAGACGCAACGGCCGCCGAGACCCGGCATCGGCAGCTTGCGCGGCACGGATCCGGTCGCCAGCAAAAGCTTTTCATATGGCAGGGAGGATCCGTCCGACAGTTGCACGACATGCGCGGCACGATCGATCGCGACGGCCCGGACGGAGTGTATATGGCGGATCGCGCGCTCGGCGAACAGCGCGTCGGTGGCGATCGCCTTGATCGCCGGCGCCTCGCCGGTCATCGCTTCCTTCGACAGCGGCGGCCGTTCATAAGGCAGATGCGGCTCGTCGCCGACCAGAGTCACCGGCCCTTCGAAGCCGAGATCGCGCAAAGCGAGCGCGGCGCGCCCGCCGCATTCGCCGGCTCCGATGACCACCATTCCTCCCGTCATCAGCGTCACCCGACCTGAACAAGAACTTTGCCGGCGTCGACCTTGACCGGATAGGTCCTGAGGCTGACGCAGACCGGCGCGCCTCTTGCATCGCCGGTCTTGTAGTTGAAGCGGCCATTGTGCTTCGGGCATTCGATGATGTCGTCCATCACCAGCCCGTCGGCCAAATGCACCTTTTCATGCGTGCACAGCCCGTCGGTCGCGAAATACTCGTCGTCGGGGCTGCGGTAGATGGCGAAGGTGCGGCCGGCATGGTCGAACCGCATCACGTCCTCCTCATCAATGTCCCCGGCCGCGCAGGCCTCGACCCAGTCGCTCATCTCGTCCTCCGCGAAAATCGGTTGGTTAAGCTCTTCGGCAGATCATTCGGCCGCGGCCGCCACCGGATTGTCGTTGTGCAGCTCTTCCCGGTAGGGCTTCGCCGTCGGCGGCAGCGCGCGCTTGAGGAAGTAATCCTCGTTGCGCAGCTGGCGCAGGAAGGCCGGGATCATCTCGCGATAGCCGGCCAGGATCGACGGCGTCGGCGCCGGCAGGTCATGTTTGATCATCTCATGCAGCTTCGGCAGCGCGTGATAGGGCACCATCGGGAACATGTGATGCTCCACATGGTAGTTCATGTTCCAGTAGATGAAGCGGCTGACCGGGTTCATGTAGACGGTGCGGCTGTTCAGCCGGTGATCGATGACGTTCTCGGCCAGCCCGCCATGCTGCAGCAGTCCGGTCATGACGTGATGCCAGGCGCCGTAGAGGCGGGGCAGGCCGATCAGCATCAGCGGCAGCCAGGAATGCAGGTAGAGAGCCAAGGCGATCGTGGCGATGTAGATAGCGAGCCATAGGCGGGCGACGCGGATGGCCTTCGGCTGCTCCTGTTCCGGGATGAAAGTCTTTTCCGCCGCGCTGATGACGCCGGCAGCGTTGCGCACCATGTCGGTCATGGCATGCCAGGCGTCGAGAATGCCGAAGAAGTTCAACACGACGCGCAGCAGATCCGGCGGCCGCATGACGGCGATCTCGGGATCGCGGCCGACGATGATCGTGTCGGTGTGGTGGCGTGTGTGGCTCCAGCGCCATGTCACCGGATTGCGCATGATCATGAAGCAGGCGAGCTGGTAGACGGCGTCGTTCATCCACTGGGTGCGGAAGGCCGTGCCATGGCCGCATTCGTGCCAGCGGGAATCGGTCGAGGAGCCATAGAGCGTGCCATAGACGAAGAAGAACGGCACGCACCACCAGCTACCCCAGAACCAGGCGCCGCCCGCGCCGCTGAGTATCAGCGCGCCGAGCCAGATGATGGTGTCGCGGATCGCCGGCTGGTCGGAGCGCTGCATCAGCTCCTTCATCTGCTTGCGCGGGATCTCGGTATGGTACCACTCGGCCGCCGCTAGCCCGTTCTCGACCGCGAGCTTGGCGTCGCGGCCGGTCAGGCTGTAGTCGCGTGGCGACGCCGACGAAGACGTCATGGCCGTCATTGAGGTTCCTCCAACAGCGCCCGGCGAACGGTTTTAGCAGGTCTGGGCTCGTTCATGGCCGGCTTCCACTTCACCATACCGCCGGCCCATGATAGTCTCAACATCAGGAAGATAGTTTCTATCATTTCCTATCAGAGTGAGATATGCTGAGTCGGACAAGCAATGGAGCATTCATGGCAAAGCGGCCGACCATTAGCGATCTCGCGCGCGTCTCGGGCGTCAGTGTCGCCACCGTCGACAGGGTGCTGAACAGCCGCCTGCCGGTGCGCGAGGAGACGGCGCGCCGGGTCTACGAGGCCGCCACCGAGATCGGCTACCACGCGGCGGGGCTGATCAAGCAGCGCATGCGCCAGGAATTGCCGGAATACCGGCTCGGCTTCCTGCTGCTGAGGGGCAATGACGTCTTCTATGGCGATTTTGCCAGGGAGCTCGAGCTGGCGGTTTCGCAGTCGCAACGTTTCCGCGGCACTGCCGCGATCGACTTCGCTACGTCGCTGGCGCCCGATGAGATTGCGGGCCAGATGCGCAGGCTGGCGGCCAAGTCGAGAGCCATCGCCGTCGTCGGCCCAGATCACCCGACGCTGACGGCGGTGGTGGAGGCGCTGAAGGCGAGGGGGCAGCCGGTCTTCTCGCTGCTGTCCGATTTTGCCGCCGGAATCCGCGAGGGCTATGTTGGCCTCGACAACCGCAAGGTCGGACGCAGCGCCGCATGGATGATCGCCAAGGCCGCCAGGAAGCCAGGCAAGGTGGCGCTCTTCGTCGGCAGCCACCGCTTCCATGGCCACGAGCTGCGCGAGATCGGCTTCCGCTCCTATTTCCGCGAGCACGCGCCGGATTTCACCGTGATGGAGACGCTGGTCAACCTCGAGGCGAATGACGTGACGCATGACGCCATGCTCGATCTTCTGGCGCGCCATCCCGATCTTGCCGGTTGCTATGTCGCCGGCGGCGGCATGGAAGGCGCCGTCTCGGCGCTGAGAACGGCGAACCCGGCGGATATGCCGGTCGTCATCTGCAACGAGATCAACGCTGCCTCGCGCGCAGCACTTGCCGACAACATCCTTACCATGGTGATCTCGACGCCGCTCGCCGCGCTCTGCCGGGAGCTCGTGGGGCTTATGGCCCATGCCATCGAAAGCGGCGCCGCCAATGCGCCGGGGCAGACCTTCCTGCCCTTCGATATCTATCTGCCGGAAAACATCTAGAAGCTCCAGCGCAGGGATTTTGATCGGCCGCCCGTTTGCGTTGGCAGGTGGCACGCGTTGGAGATTGGCCGAAACGCCCATCGCGTCGCTTCGCTCCTTGCTCCGCCATAGAATGACGAGGTTGGGCCGGCTTCAACCAATTCCCGGCGTTTGCGATGGGATCGATGTGAAAGAATCCATCAAGCTGATGGATTCTTTCATGGCGATTTGCTCCGATTCGGACTCAGGTTTCGACGATCATGGCCTTCGTCACGGCGATCGGGACCGAAAAACCGGCCAATCTCGTCGGAATCGCCCTTGACGTTTCCAAAACGAAATGGAATAAATATTTCACTAACTAGGCTTTTTGGTTCTTTCGTTCCGGGAGCGTCTGCACGAACGGAGGAAGAGGCGTTCCAGTCGGATTGGGACGCCGCATGGTCGCAGGGAGAGATTCCCCGGGCAAACCGGGGATTCCGGTTCAAATGGGTGCAGCCGGACACCAAGTGGAGGAGAATAAAATGAAGAAACTGCTTTTGGGCGTCGCGCTTTCGGCGCTGATGTGCTCATCCGCCTTCGCCGCCAAGATCGGCGTTTCGATGGCCAAGTTCGACGACAACTTCCTGACCGTGCTGCGCAACGGCATGATCGCGCAGGCCAAGGGCATGAGCGGTGTCGAATTGCAGGTCGAGGATGCGCAGAACGACGTGGCCAAGCAGCTCGACCAGATCAAGAACTTCGCCGCCTCGGGCGTCGACGCCATCATCGTCAATCCGGTCGACACCTCGGCCACCCAGGCAATGTCGGACGCGGCCGCCGCGGCCAAGATCCCGCTGGTCTATGTCAATCGCCAGCCGGTCAATGTCGACCAGCTGCCGGACAACCAGGCTTTCGTCGCGTCGAACGAGGCGGAATCCGGCACGCTCGAGACCAAGGAAGCCTGCCGCCTGTTCAAGGAAGCCGGCAAGAAGGAAGCCAATGTCTACGTGATCATGGGCGAGCTCTCGAACCAGGCCGCGGTGCAGCGCACCAAGGACATCGAGGAAGTCATCGCCACGCCGGACTGCAGCTTCATCAAGATCATCGACAAGCAGACCTCGAACTGGGATCGTGACCAGGCGCAGAACCTGATGACCAACTGGCTGTCGTCGGGCAAGGCGTTCGACGGCGTCATCGCCAACAACGACGAAAGCGCCATCGGCGCCATCCAGGCGATGAAGGCCGCCAACATCGACATGAAGTCGGTGGTCGTCGGCGGCGTCGACGCCACGCAGGACGCTTTGGCCGCGATGCAGGCAGGCGATCTCGACGTGACGGTCTTCCAGGACGCTGCCGGCCAGGGCGCCGGCGCGCTCGACGCGGCGCTGAAGCTCGCCAAGGGCGAAAAGGTGGAACACAAGGTCTATATCCCGTTCCAGCTCGTCACTCCGGCGAACATCGACAAGTTCTTGAAGAAGAACTGAGGCGCGCCGGCGCAATTCCAGGAACGGTTTTCGGTACGGAATTGCGTGAAGACAAACCGCGGAGTGGTGCCGCGACGCATCGGACTGGCTGAAATCGGCTGCTGGCGAAGCGGCGCCGCTCTGTTCCTCTCCCGCCCGATCGGGCGGGAGAACGGGGCGCGGTCATTCGGAGGAAGAAGACGTGTCACAGACATCGCATGGCATTGGCGGGTTGAGCTATGACGCCAAGAAGCGCCCATGGCCGGCCGAGTTCAACGTGTTCCTGGCGCTGGTCATACTCGTCGTCGCCTTCGAGCTGATCGGCCGCGTTTTCCTCGGCGACAGCTTCCTGTTCAACACGCGCGAGAATGTGTCGGGCCTCTTCAACGAGCAGCGCCTGCAGATCATCATCCTGCAGGTCTCGATCGTCGGCATCATCGCCATCGGCGTCACCCAGGTCATCATCTGCGGCGGCATTGATCTGTCCTCGGGCTCGATCGTCGGCGCCACCGCCATGATCGCCATGAGCTTCGCGCAGGTTGCGACCGTCAACGGCAATCCCAATCCCAAGGCGATGTTCATCGATTATGGCTGGACCGACCTGCCGGTTATCGTGCCGGTGCTGGTCGCGATCGGCTGCGGACTGATCGCCGGCCTGATCAACGGCCTGTTGATCGCCTATACCCGCATTCCGCCTTTCATCGCCACGCTCGGCATGATGGTCACCGCGCGCGGCATTGCCAAATGGTGGTCGAAGGGGCAGCCGATCTCGTTCCCGACCGACAGTTTCGCGGCCATCGGCAAGGGCCTGATGCCTGTCGTCATCTTCATCTCGCTGGCGCTCCTGTTCCAGCTTATCCTGAGCTATACGAAATACGGCAAGCATTGCTACGCCATCGGCTCCAACGAGGATGCCGCGCGCATGTCGGGCATCAAGATCGCCAACCACAAGGTGCTGGTCTACGCCATCGCCGGCATCCTCGCCTCGCTCGCCGCCGTGGTGCTCTGCTCCAAGAACCTTACCGCCCAGGCCGGCATGGGCGTCATGTACGAGCTCGACGCCATCGCCATGGCGGTCATCGGCGGCGTTTCGCTGTCGGGCGGCCGCGGCTCCATCATCGGCACCGTGATCGGCTCGCTGATCTTCGGCGTCATCATTTCCGGCTTCACCTTCCTGCGCCTCGACGCCTACTATCAGGAGATGGTCAAGGGCGTGATCATTGTCGGCGCGGTCGTTCTCGATCAATGGCGCCAGCGCCGCCGCGCGATAGGAGCTTGACCATGTCCGACATCGTTTTGAAGACCGAAAACCTCACCAAGCATTATGGCGGCGTGCACGCCTTGCAGGAGGCGAATTTCGAACTGCGCAAGGGCGAGCATGTCGCCATCATGGGCGACAACGGCGCCGGCAAGTCGACCTTCGTGCGCCAGATCACCGGCGTCGAGCAGCGCACCGACGGCAAGATCTGGTTCGACGGCAAGGAAGTGAACTTCGCCGGCCCGATCGAGGCACGCGAGGCGGGCATCGAGACCGTGTTCCAGAACCTTGCGCTGGCCGACGATCTCGACGTGCCGTCGAACCTGTTCCTTGGGCGTGAGAAGGTGCTCTTCAACCTCGGGCCGTTCTCGATCCTCGACCGCAAGGCGATGCGCAAGGCGACCGAGGCGGCGCTGATCCGCACGGCGGTGAAGATCCCCAATCTCTCCAGCACCATCCGCCATATGTCCGGCGGCCAGCGCCAATGCGTCGCGATCGCCCGGACCGCGACCTTCGCCTCCAAGCTGATCATCATGGACGAGCCGACGGCAGCCCTCGGCGTGCAGGAAACCGCGCAGGTCGAAAACATCATCCGTACGCTGAAGGAAAACGGCGAGCCGCTGATCCTGGTCAGCCACAACATGCGCCAGGTGTTCGATCTGGTCGACCGCATCGTCGTCTTCCGCCGCGGCAAGATCGTCGCCAACCTGCGCAAGCAGGACACCGACGGCAACGACATCGTCGCCTACATCACCGGCGCCAAGACCGGACAGGCGGAACTGCAGGCCGCCTGACGGACGCCGCAACGGGCGCTGCGACGGGATCAATCAATCATCCGCGCCGGCCGGCGCGGACAGCTTTCTGAATCACCTCAAAGGATCTTCCATGACTCTCCGCTTCGCTCTTCTCGGCGCCGGTCGTATCGGCAAGGTGCATGCCCGCGCCGTCGGCTCAAATCCGCAGGCAAAACTGGTTGCCGTGGCGGATGCCTTCGAGAAAGCGGCGACTGAGCTCGCCTCCGCCTACGGCGCCGAAGTGCGCACGATCGATGCCATCGAGCAGGCCAAGGACATCGACGCCGTCATCATCTGCACGCCGACCGACACCCATGCCGATCTGATCGAGCGCTTCGCCAAGGCCGGCAAGGCGATCTTCTGCGAGAAGCCGATCGATCTCTCCGTTGAGCGGGTCGAAAAATGCCTGGCCGTTGTCGAGAAGACCAAGGCCACGCTGATGGTCGGCTTCAACCGCCGCTTCGACCCGCATTTCGCTGCCGTCCGCAAGGCGATCGACGACGGCGCCATCGGCACGGTCGAGATGGTCACCATCACCTCGCGCGATCCAGGCGCCCCGCCGCTCGACTACATCGCCCGCTCCGGCGGCATTTTTCGCGACATGACCATCCATGATTTCGACATGGCGCGCTTCCTGCTCGGCGAGGAGCCGGTGGCCGTCAGCGCCCATGCCTCGGTGCTGGTCGACAAGAAAATCGGCGAAGCCGGCGATTTCGACTCGGTCAGCGTCATCCTCGAAACCGCCTCCGGCAAGCAGGCCGTCATCTCCAATTCGCGCCGCGCCACCTATGGCTATGACCAGCGCATCGAGGTGCATGGCTCCAAGGGCATGGTCGCTGCCGAGAACCAGCGCCCGGTGTCGATCGAGCTCGCCAACGACAAGGGCTACACCCGCCCGCCGCTGCACGACTTCTTCATGACCCGCTATCTCGACGCTTATGCCAACGAGATCGCGGCTTTCATCACGGCGGCGACGTCGGGCAAGAAAGCAGCGCCGAGCGGCAAGGATGGGCTGATCGCGCTGAAACTGGCCGACGCGGCCTTGCAGTCGGCCAAGACAGGCAAGACCATCCGCGTCGATTAAATCACGGGCGAGCGTTTGAGGACGGTCAGGTTGTCGGACTGCGGGGTCTAGTGATTAGCCGGAGCATCCCTCACGTCGTCATTCTATGGCGAAGCAAGGAGCGAAGCGACGCGGCGCAGACCATAGGATCCATGCCGTTACATCTGAGCGATGCTAACGGTGCAAAATTCTGCTCCGCTGCGTTCTTCGACTGGCGTCACGGAATGGATCCTAGGGTCTTCGCGACGGAGCTTCGCTCCTGCTTCGCCCTAGGATGACGACGTAGAGGATGGGGCGAGGCACCGAGAAACGATCGGAACCTCAATGAACCTCGAAGTCCATTGGTAGTCAAAAACACAGGAGCACAGCGATGAACGGTTTGGCCGGTCGCAATTCACAAACGCGCGCCATCGTCACCGGCGGCGCGCAGGGCATCGGCTTCGCGGTTGCGGAAGCCTTGGCCGACGAGGGCTGCCGCGCACTGGCGCTGATCGGCCGCTCGCAGGAAAAGGGCGACAGGGCGGTCGCGGCGCTTAAGAAGAACGGCGTCGACGCCATCTTCATCAGCGCCGACGTCGCCAAGGTCGCCGACTGCAAGCACGCTGTCGAGACCGCGATCAAGCACTTCGGAACGCTGAACGCGCTGGTCAACGCCGCCGCCACGTCCGCGCGGGGGTCGTTGGTGGAGACCTCGGAAGAACTCTTCGACCAGATCTTCGACACCAACGTGCGCGGACCCTTCTTCCTGATGCAGGGTCTTGTCGCGCATCTCCTGGAGCGCAAGGCTCCGGGCTCGATCGTCAACGTGCTGTCGATGTCGGCGCATGCCGGCCAGTCCTTCCTCACGCCGTATTCGACCAGCAAGGGCGCGCTGATGACGCTGACCAAGAACGTCGCCAGCTCCTATCGGAAGAACCGCATCCGCTGCAACGCCGTGCTGCCCGGCTGGATGGACACCGAGGGCGAGGCGATCGTGCAGAAGAAATGGCATGGCGCGCCGGACGACTGGCTGGAGAAGGCCGAGGCCGCGCAGCCCATGGGCCAGCTGGTCAAGCCGGCTCAGCTTGCCCGGCTGATCACCTACATGCTGAGCCCGCAGGCCGGCGTCATGACCGGCTCACTGGTCGACTATGATCAGAACATCGCCGGGGTGGTCGGCGAGTAGTCACAGGGGAGTCTGGCGGCGACGCAAGTTACTTCGTCATCCACGGGCGGAGCAAGGAGCGAAGCGACGCGGCGTAGACTCGAGGATCCATGCCGCGACTGCAGAGCGTTGCTGCGGTCCAGAATTATGCATCGCCGCGCTCTTCGGCCAAGGTAACGGCATGGATTCCAGGGTCTTCGCGACGGAGCTTCGCTCCTGCTTCGCCCTGGAATGACGAAATCGCGAAGGTTCGGCCCCACCCCGAAATCGCCAGCCCCATCAGGCACGTGACAAACCCCAACGCTTCGACTATATGAGCCGTATGATCCACCTGACCGCCTCGTCTTGGTACTTTAGCTACGGTAGCTCGCTGGCGGCGGGAGGATTGCGCTCGATCTGAAAACTCCAGATCAAAAATCCGACAAGCCGCCAGACCTGGCGGCTTTTTTGTTTCAGCCGGCAGGTCTCCTAAACCAGGAGCAGAAAGCCGTGTTGACCACCACAGACGACCTTCGGGTCACCGAAATCAGGGCCCTGAGCGCGCCGGACGAGGTGATGCGCGAGATACCGCGCTCGCTCACCGCGACGCGTACCGTCGCCGCCTCGCGCAACGCCATCCATTCCATCCTTTCGGGGGCCGACGATCGACTGCTTGTCATCGTCGGCCCATGTTCCATCCACGATCCGGTCGCGGCCGTTGACTATGCCAGCCGTCTGGCGGCGCTGCGCGAGGCCCTGGCCGACCGGCTCGAGATCGTCATGCGCGTCTATTTTGAAAAGCCGCGCACCACGGTCGGCTGGAAGGGCCTGATCAATGACCCGGACCTCGACGGCAGCTTCAACATCGAAAAGGGGCTGCGCATGGCGCGCAACGTTCTGTCGGCCGTCAACAATCTCGGCCTGCCGGCGGCGACCGAGTTCCTCGACATGACCATCCCGCAATACATCGCCGACCTCGTCGCCTGGGGCGCGATCGGCGCGCGCACCGCCGAAAGCCAGATCCATCGCGAGCTGGCCTCGGGCCTGTCCTGCCCGGTCGGCTTCAAGAACGGCACCGACGGCAATCTCAGGATCGCCGGCGAAGCGGTGAAGTCCGCCGCCCAGCCGCATCATTTCATGGCGGTGACCAAGGGCGGACGCAGCGCCATCGCGGCAACGACCGGAAACGAGGATTGCCATGTCATCCTGCGCGGTGGCATCGCGCCGAACTATGATGCCGCAAGCGTCGAGGCCGCCGCGGCCGAGCTCGGCCGCATCGGCGTCGCGCCGCGGCTGATGATCGACGTCAGCCACGCCAACAGCGCCAAGAAGCCGGAGAACCAGCCGAAGGTCGCGCATGACGTGGCGGGCCAGGTTGCCGCGGGCGACGAGCGCATCATCGGCGTCATGATCGAGAGCAATCTCGTCGCCGGCCGCCAGGACGTCGTGCCCGGCAAGCCGCTCGTCTACGGCCAGAGCATCACCGACGGCTGCATCGACTGGGCGACCACCGAGACGGTCCTGCACGGCCTCGCCGGCGCCGTCGAATGGCGCCGGTCGGTGAAGCGCGAGATGCTTGCCAGCCGGCAGGGTGCGGCTTGAGCGAAAATGGAGAGGGCGGCGATCACGCCGCCCTCAACCCTTCCCAGGCCGTGAATATCGAAACGGCAAACAGCAGCAGCCCCGCTGCGCGGCCTGCAAATATAGTCGCTTGCGGATTGTCGACCAGGAGGCGCCGGCTGCGGCCGGCGGTGACGGCGAGCCCGCCATAGATCGCGGCCTGCGTGGCGACCGTCAGCAATCCCATGATTGTCGCCTGCAGCCAGATCGGGCCGTAAGCCGGCTTCAGGAATTGCGGATAGACGGCAAGGATGAAGAGATAGGCCTTCGGATTGATCAGGCAGGTGACCAGGCCCTGGCGAAACGCCTTCCAGGCCGAGCGGCTCCCCGATGGTGCGTTGTCGCCGACGGTGATCGAGCTGCGCATCAGCGAAATGCCGATATAGGCCATGTAGGCGGCGCCGGCGATCAGCAGCGGCGTAAACAGGATCGGCACGAAATGCATGAGCAGCCCGACGCCGATCGCACCGTTCAGCGTATGCACGGCGCCGCCCAGCATGATGCCGGCAGTCGCGGCCAGGCCCCGGTTGCTGCCGCCGGCCAGCGCATTGGCCAGCACGAACAGCATGTCCATGCCCGGAACGGCGATGATGCCGAACAGAAGCACGAAGAACAGCCAGAGGTTTTCGCCATAGCTCATGTCAGTTGCCGGTCGCTTCGATCGCCGGCCGATAAGGAACCTGTTGCTTTTCAAGCGGGTAGGCGGCCCTATAGGGCATTCCAACTGACGGGGGTGTGTCAGTTGCATTCCAGCCGGGTGAGAAAATGCGCAAGGCCTCGCGCCTGTTCGAGATTATCCAGATCCTGCGGTTGGCCAAGAAGCCGGTGACGGCGGCCACGATCGCCGAGCGGCTGGAAGTGACCGCACGCTCGGTCTATCGCGACATCGCGGCACTGCAGGCCATGCGCGTGCCGATCGAGGGCGGGCGCGGCATCGGCTACATCTTGCGCCCAGGCTTCGACCTGCCACCGCTGATGTTTTCGATCGAGGAGATGGAAGCGATCGTGCTGTCGCTGGCCCTGCTGGAGCGCACGGGCGACGACGAGCTCAAGCAGGCCGCCAAGCGCGTCGGCGCCAAGATCGCCGGCGCCGTGCCGCCGCCTTTACGGCAAACGCTCGACGCCAACGCCCTCCATGCCTGGGGCTTTGCCGCACCCTCCGCTTCCGCCGTCGACCTCGCTTTGGTCCGCCGCGCCATCCGCGACGAGGAGAAACTCGACCTCTCCTATCGCGACGAGGCGGGGCGGCCGACCGGCCGCATCATCCGCCCGGTCGCCCTGATCTACTATGCCGAAACCGCCAATATCGTCGCCTGGTGCGAGTTGCGCCAGGCCATCCGCAATTTCCGCAGCGACCGCATCGAGGATTGCCGGGCGGCCGGCCAATGGTTCAAGGGCGAAGGCGACCGGCTGCGGCAGGTGTGGGTCGACGGCTGGGAGATCAATGCCCCGGTGGCGGCCGGCAACTGACCAGTTGCCGGCCTTGGATCTCAGGGAACGATGCCGCGGCAGGCCCAGGCGACATTGGCGAAGGATCGCGGGCCATCGGGCCGGCCGGCTTGATAGGCATCGCGGACGGCGGCCTCGACACGCTCCCGCTCGGCCGCATCCAGTGTCATGTATCTGCCGAGCGGGCCTTCGCCGGCGCCGATCGGCGCCCAGAAGTCGTCGAAATCCGCGTAATCCATGCGGATCATCAGCTCGGCCTCCGTGACATCGGCCAGGCCTTGCTCGACAAAGGTCCGCTTCATCTCGCCCGGCTGCACCATCGGTTGGAAGCAATAGCGGCTGCGCATCTGACGCCCGCTTTCGCTGAGCGCAGCAACTGTGTCGATCATCATGCGCATGCCGGCCATGCCGCCATAATGGTCCCAGACCACGGCCGCGACCACGCCGCCCGGTCGCGTCACGCGGCGCATCTCGGCCACCGCCTTGGCGGCCTCCGGCACGAAGTGCAGCACCAGCAGCGCCAGCGCGCGGTCGAACGCATTGTCGGCGAACGGCAGCGCGGTGGCGTCCGCCTGCTGGATGGTGACGCGCGGATCGGTGTTCCTCTCCTTCGCCGCCGCGACGAAGATCGGCGAGAAGTCGATGGCCTGGATCTCGGCGAGATCGCCTGACTTCGCCAGCTCGAAGGTGAGGCTGCCGGTGCCGCAACCCACGTCGAGGACTTTTTCGCCGCCGGCCAGACCGGCGAAGTCGATGAACTTGGGCGCGAGCCTGCGACTCCAGCGCCCCATCAGTTGCTCATAGCCTGACGCCGCGTGAACGGTGAAGCTTGATGTCATCCCGCCCTCCCTTCGCTGAAGTCAGCCTAGACGTCCACGGAAGCCATGCCAAGCAGCCAAAGCAGCGGATCGTTCCGTGACCGCACACAAGCGGTAGGCCCCGGCGGCCCAGCACATTGCCGGGACTGTGCACAGAAGCTAATATGGCGCCGAACCCTCGCGGATATTGGGGGACGGGGTGAGCAAGATCCTGATTTGCGGTGGAGGCGTAATCGGGTTGTGCGCGGCGGCCATGCTTGGCCGCGACGGTCATGACGTGACGGTCCTCGAGGCCGATCCGGCGGACCGGCCTTCGAGTTCCAGTCAAGGGTGGGACTGGGAGCGCCCCGGCGTTGCGCAGTTCAGGCAGCCCCATAACCTCAGCTCGCGTTTCCGGATGGTCGCCGATCAAGAATTGCCGGGGCTGACGGATATTTTGCTGCGCGCCGGCTGCGTCTGGATGGATTTCTTCGACCCTCGATCGTTGCCCCCGACGATAACGGACAGGGCGCCCCGCCCGGGCGACGAAGCCATGCGCTTCGTCACCGGCCGGCGGCCGGTGATCGAGTGGGCCACGGCCGAGATGGCGCAAGCTGCGCCCAATGTGACCGTCCGGCGGGGGATCAAGGTTCGCGAGTTGATCACGGGAGCCTCAGCCATTCCCGGCGTGCCGCATATTGCGGGCGTTCGAACGACGTCCGGCGAAGAGATTCGCGCCGATTTGGTGATCGATGCGATGGGGAGGCGAAGCCCTGCCTGCGAATGGATCGTTGCGGCGGGAGGCCGCAGTCCCAGCGAGGAAGCCGAGGACAGCAATTTCGTCTATTTCACCCGCTATTTCACGGGCAAGCAGCGGCCGCGCCGAAAGGGCCGCCTGCTCACGCCGATGGGCCTGTTCTCGATTCTCACCCTAGATGGCGACAACGACACCTGGTCGGTAACCCTGTTCACCTCCGCGAGAAACAAGGCCATGCGCGTTTTGCGCGACACCGCCACGTTTCACCGTGTCGTCATGGCATGTCCGATGCAGGCCCATTGGCTTGACGGCGAGCCGATCACGCATGTCCTGCTGATGGCAGGCGTTCTCGACCGCTACCGGCGGTTTGTCGTCGAACACCAGCCTGTCGTCACCGGGTTTGCGGCTGTGGCCGACGCCTGGGCTTGCACCAATCCGTCCGCCGGGCGGGGGTTGAGCGTCGGCCTTCTGCACGCGCAGGTGCTCAGGAATGTCGCTCGCCGGCACATCGGCGACCCTGCCGAATTCTCGCGGGAATACGATGCCGAGACCGAACGCCAGGTCGGGCCGTTCTATCGCAACCAGATCGCCGCCGACCGTGCCCGGATCGCGGAGATGGACGCCCTGGCGGACGGCCTTCCTGTTCCGCCGCCCAATCCGGTCATGGCCCGGCTTTTCGCCGCCGCAAGCGAGGATGCCGACGTGTTTCGCGGCGTGATCGAGATCGCCATGTGCGTTTCGCTGCCGCAGGATGTCGTCGCCAGACCGCATATCGCGGCAAAACTGGCCGAACTGGACGGTCGCCCCTTGCCGCCGAATCCCAACATCATCGATCGCGACCGTATGGCATCCCTGCTTGCCGGCTGATCTTTTCGCAATCCGGCCTCGACGCTCGGGGTTAAAAGCTCGTCGGGACCGCGATGACGGAGACTTCGCTCACGCAGGCGTCGTTTTGCCGGTCGAGAGAACGTCGAACACTTCGCCCGTTTCGGCCACGAGCGTTCGCACCAGTTGGTCGGCCGGAAGCTCCCTGTTCAGCGCCGCCGCTTGCCCATAGAGATGGAAGGCGAAATCCTTGTCGCCGCCGAGCGGGGCGCTGAGCGCGACCATTTGCGGGAAGTCCGGAAGCGGCACCCTGCTCTCCTCCATTTCCAGGGCGTAGCGGGTGCGTCTGGCCCGCGCCGCGCGGCCGGTGAAGGCATCGGTGACCATCGTGTCCATGTCGGTCGCCGTGCGGATCAGGGCGCGGCGCGGTGCGTCCGTGCCGGCTTCGTCGCAGGACAGGAAGCCGGTGCCGATCTGCACGCCGCTGGCGCCAAGCGCGAAAGCGGCCGCTATGCCGCGGCCGTCGGCGATGCCTCCCGCGGCAATGACCGGGAGTTCGACGGCATCGACGACCTGGGGAACCAGTGCCATCGTTCCAACGCCGTCGCCAGGACCATTGGGAGCATGCGAACCGCGGTGACCTCCCGCCTCCCAGCCCTGGGCGATGACCGCGTCGGCTCCGCCGTCGGCGAGCTTGCGCGCCTCGGCGACATTGGTCGCGGTGCCGATGATTGCGATTCCGGCTTGCTTCAGCCTGCCGACGGCAGCCGCATCCGGAATGCCGAAATGAAAACTCACGACCGGCGGCCGGACCTCGAGCAGCAGTTCAAGCTTTTCTTCATCGAAACCCGGTCCGATCGGCGGAAGCCTCCGCGAGGGTTCGCCGAGCGACATCTCCTCGTAGTAGGGCCGCAACCTGTCGATGACCTGGGTCAGCACGGCGTCGCCGGTGTCGGGCCTGGGAAAAACAAAGAAGTTGAGGTTGAAGGAACGCCCGGTCAAGGCGCGCATCTGGCGCGCAACATTGCGCAGGCCATCCGGCAGCATCGATGCGCATCCGAGCGACCCCAGCCCGCCGGCATTGCTCACTGCGGCGGCGAGTTCCGGCGTCGCAGAGCCCGCCATCGGCGCCTGGATGATCGGATGCTCGATCTTCAAGAGATCGCATAAACGGCGGTTCGGCCACATGAGCGTTTTTCCTGTTGGGAAGGAACACACGCCCACCCATCATAAGCCGGTCTCGGGGCCGGGTCACCGGAATTGTGCGGGTACGCTCCCCACGCTCTCCCGCTCCACCAGCGGGCACTCCAGCTTGGTGATCGGATAGCGTCCGCGGCCGGGCGTCGGCGGTGTTTCGAGCTGCTCGATCGCCCATTGGCCCATCGCCAGATGCGGCAGGATGGAGGTCGTCAGCGGCGGGAAGAGATGGCGGGCGATCTCCTCATCGTCATAGCCGACCACGGAGATGTCCTGCGGGATATGCAGGCCGGCTTCCTTCAGCGCTTCGTAGCAGCCGATCGCAGTGCGGTCGTTCTGGCAGAAGATGGCGGTCGGTCGCTCCTTGAGCCCGAGCAGCTTGACCGTCGCGGCATAGCCGGCACTGGCCGACCAGTCGCCCTCGACCACCAGTTCCGGGTCGAACGGGATGTCGGCGGTGGCTAGAGCGCGGCGGTAGCCCTTCAGCCGATCTTGAGCGGCCTGCATCCACGGCTCGCCGGTGATGGTGGCGATGCGGCGATGGCCATGGCCGATCAGGTGTCTTGTCGCGCTCTGGCCGCCGGCGATCTCGGAGGGAACCACGGCCGGGAAGGCATAATCGGCGGTGTAGCAGTTGAGCAGGATGACCGGCATCTCGAGGCTGTAGAGGAAATCCGGCGCGGCGATCTCGCGGGTGAAGATGGTCATGTAGATCAAGGCCGTGATGCCGCGCCCCGTCAGCGCCTGGATGGCGCGCGGCTCCATCACCGCGTCGCCCATGGTCTGCGCCACCAGAAGCACGTTGCCGGCGTTCCACGAGGCCTGCCGCGCGCCCTCGATGGCGACCACCGCCTCGGGGCTGGTGGCGAGCTGGTCGACCGCGAAGCCGATGATGCCATCCAGGCCTTCGAACGGCGTCACCGGCGGCCGCAGCGCGGAAAAGACCGGCGGCGAATAGCCCAGCGCTCGGGCCGCCTCGATCACCCGGTCGCGTGTCTGTTGCGACAGCCTGATGCCCGGGGAATTGTTGAGCACGAACGAGACCGTCGCCTGCGAGCAGCCGGCGGCGCGTGCGATGTCGGTCATGGTGACGCGTCCTTTGGGCTTGGCGGCCGGCTTGCGGCGCCTGGAAGCCCCGGGAGGATCGCGCAGTTCCGTCGGTTCACTCATGGTCGGTTCCCAAACCCGGCCGGCTCTAAAGCAAAGGCCGATTGCAACGGCAAGATGGTCGGCACGCTCATATGAAACGCACCATTGATAATAAGTATTATCAAGCGCGACATACAAATCGCCGGCCGCGCCGCATCGCGACGAAATCAATGCGACAAGGTCAGCAGCGCTGACAATTCCCATGGGTTTCCGTGCGGTAGCAGGCTTTTGCCGCACGTGCACTCCTCATTCCCGGCGCATCTTTCGACCAGCGTCTCCTCCGCTTCGAAAGCGCGCGCCTCGGTCTAAAACTAATACTCTTTACTAATAGCTGTAAGCGTTCTACTGTCAACTCGTCGAAACCGTCCGGGCTTCCGCTCGGTGCCGGCAAAGTGCGAAGGATGCTCGCTCGAAACCCGGCGGGATCGCCGGTTTGGGCTCGTGTCCATCCTCACGAAAATGTCAGACAAATCGGACTATTTACGAATGCCACATGAGTGTCTAGTGTCTCGACCGCGGCCGGATCGGAACCGTTCTTAAGTCGGCGGACCTTTGCGCCACACCCTTGAGGAGGAGGGTTATCCGCGCCGCAGCCGAGACATCAGCGAAGAGTTCTACAAGGGAGGTTGAACTATGAAATCCATGATACGCAACGCATCCGTCGCCGCGGCGGCCTTGGCTTTAGGCCTGTCGGTAAGCGCCAGTGTGCGCGCCGACGACAAGCCGACGCTGGCCTTCGTCGTCAACGGTGCGTCAGACTTCTGGAAGGCGGCGGAAGCCGGCGTGAAGAAGGCGCAGGGCGAACTGCCCGACTACAATCTCGAGCTCAAATATCCGGAACAGTCGTCGGTCGCCATCCAGCAGCGGCTGATGGACGATCTGGTGACGGCAGGCGTCAAGGGCATCATGGTCTCGGCCGTCGATCCCAAGACCTCGACCGACGGACTGAACAAGATCGCGTCGGAAACCGCGCTGTTCACCACCGACTCGGATGCCCCGCAGACCAAGCGCGTCGCCTATATCGGCTCGTCCAATGTCGATGCCGGCAAGCAGGCGGCCGAGATCGCCAAGAAGGCGATGCCCGACGGCGGCAAGTGCCTGGGCTTCGTCGGCCTGCTCGGCGCCGACAACGCCAAGGAGCGCATCCAGGGCATGAAGGACGGGCTCGCCGGCAGCAAGATCGAGCTCGTCGATGTGCGCGGCGACGACATCGATCAGGCCCGCGCCAAGAAGAATGTCGAGGACGCGCTGGTCGCCAGCCCCGACATCACCTGCATGGTCGGCTTCTACTCCTACAACACGCCGCGCATCTATGAAGCGCTGCGCGACGCCGGCAAGCTCGGCCAGATCACCGTCGTCGGCTTCGACGACGATCCGATCACGCTGGGTGGCGTCAAGGAAGGCACCGTCGCCGCGACCGTGGTGCAGCAGCCGTTCGAGTGGGCTTATCAGGGCATGAAGCTGATGGCCGCCTACCTCAAGGGTGACAAGTCAGGCATCCCGGACGGCAATCTGATCATCATCCCGACCAAGATCATCGGCAAGGATGACGTCGACGCCTACGCCGCCAATCTCAAGGCGATGCAGGGCAAGTAGGTCCAAAACAGATGCGCCGGCTCAAGGGTCCGCCTTGAGCCGGCGTTCGTATTGACGGACCTGCCAAGGCCCGTCAGTCTGTGGGCCACCGGCTGTTGCCCGTGCGGTAAACTATGGCGTGATGACCTCTACCGATTCCACTCAACCGACCACCGCTCCGTTTCTGAGCCTCGATGCCGTGCGCAAGACCTATCCGGGCGTCGTCGCGCTGGACAGATTCTCGATGGAGGTCCGGCCCGGCGAGGTCATAGGCCTGGTCGGCGAAAACGGCGCCGGCAAATCGACGCTGATGAAGATCCTCGGCGGCGTGACGCGGCCGGACAGCGGCACCGTCACCGTCGATGGCGCGGCGCATGACGGCCTGACCGTCGAGCAGAGCATCGGCTCCGGCATCGCCTTCGTGCATCAGGAACTGAACCTCTTCGAAAACCTCGACGTCGCCGCCAACATCTTCTTCGGCCGCGAGCCGCTGCGCGCCGGTCCGCTGAGGCTGGTCGACCGCGCGAAATTGCGCGAGATGGTGGCGCCGCTCCTGAAGCGCGTCGGCGCCAATTTCTCGGCCGACGCGCCTGTGGCGTCGCTGTCGCTCGCGCAGCAGCAGATGGTCGAGATCGCCAAGGCGCTGTCGATCAAGGCCCGCCTTGTCATCCTCGACGAGCCGACTTCCAGCCTGCCGATGGCGGAAACCGAAAAGCTTCTCGACGTCATCAAGGGCCTGAAGGCGCAAGGCATCAGCGTCATCTTCATCTCGCACCGGCTGCATGAGATCGAGCGCGTCGCCGACCGCGTCGTGGTGCTGCGCGACGGCACGCTGGCCGGCACCCTTCCCAAGAGCCACATCAATCACGACGAGATGGTCAGGCTGATGATCGGCCGCATGCTGAAGGAGCGCGAGAAGGCCGGCGAGGCCGCCCGCGCGCCGGGCAGCGTGGCCCTGTCGGCGGATGCGATCCGCACCAGCACCTATCCGGACCGGCCGGTCAGTCTGGAATTGAAACGCGGCGAGATACTCGGCCTCGCCGGCCTGGTCGGTTCCGGCCGCACGGAGCTCGCGCGCGTGCTGTTCGGGATCGACGAACGGCTCGCCGGCAGCGTTGCGCTCGACGGCAAGCCGCTGAATGTGACATCGGCCGCCGACGCGGTGGCGAACGGCATCTTCCTGGTACCCGAGGACCGCAAGCTGACCGGCATACTGCTCGATCTCTCGATCGCGCAGAACATTTCATTGCCCAACCTGCCGGCGCATGCCAGGCGCTCGCTGGTCTCGGCCGGCGCCGAGCTCGCGACGGCGGAAAAGCAGAAGAAGAACCTCGGCATCAAGGCGCCGTCGGTCTTGACCCGAACCGGCACGCTGTCGGGCGGCAACCAGCAGAAGGTGGTTCTGGCCAAATGGCTGGCGATGAACCCCAAGGTGATGATCCTGGACGAGCCGACGCGTGGCATCGACATCGGCGCCAAGGCGGAGATCTACGGGCTGATGCGGGCACTGGCCGACGCCGGCGTCGCCGTGCTGATGATCTCCAGCGACATGGAAGAAGTGATCGGCGTGTCGGACCGCATCGCGGTCATGCATGAGGGGCAGATCTCCGGCATCCTCGACAAGGACGATTTCAGCCAGGAGAACGTGCTTTTGCTGGCGGTCGGCAAGAAGCCGAAACTGCTGCAAACGGCGGGAGGAGCGCTATGACCAAGAAAGATCTCGGCCTGCTGATCCTGATCCTGGTGGTCGGCGCGGTGGTGACGGCCATCAATCCGCGCTTCCTGTCGGCGATCAACCTCGCCAACACCTCCAATCTGGTCGCTCTGTTCGGCATCCTTTCGATCGGCCAGGCCTTCGTCATCATCACCGGCGGCATCGAATTGTCGGTCGGCTCGGTGATCGCCCTGCTCGGCACGCTGTTCATCGACTTCATCGCGGTGCGCGAGGTGAGCTGGCCGCTGGCTTTCGTGCTGATCCTCGCGCTCGGCGCCATCATCGGCTTCGTGCATGGCTGGCTGATCACGCGGCTGAAACTGCAGCCCTTCGTGGTGACGCTGTGCGGCCTGCTCATCTATCGCGGCGTGGCGCGCTTCTATACCGCCGACGGCACGGCCGGCTTCGCCTTCGGGCAGAACTTCCCGACGCTCGAGTTCCTGACCGCGGGCCGCTCCTACGGCCTGCCGAACAGCTTCATCGCGTTAATCGTCATCGCCATCGTGATGTGGGTGGTGCTGCACCGCTCGGTTTTCGGCCGCTATCTCTATGCGATCGGCAAGAACGAGGAAGCGGCGAAATATTCCGGCATCCGCACGGGCCGGGTGATCATCGCCGCCTATGTCATTTGCGGCGTGCTGACGGCGCTGTCGGCGATCTATTTCGCCATGTACACGCGCTCGATCTCGCCGGCGAGCCACGGCCAGTTCTACGAGCTTTATGCCATTGCGGCGGCGGTGCTGGGCGGCTTCTCGCTGCGCGGCGGCGAAGGGTCGCTGGTCGGCGCTGTCCTCGGCACCGTGCTGCTGCAGGAGTTGCAGAACCTCGTCAACCTGCTCGGCATTCCTTCCTCGCTCAACTTCGCGGTGATGGGCGGCGTGATCCTGATCGGTGTGCTGGTCGACCAGCAATGGGGCGTCTTCCGCGCCCGGCGCCGGATGCTGGAGGCGTCTCGCAGGGGCGTCGCCGGCGCGCCGGCGGAGTAGTCTCGCTCTTCCGTCCACACCCGGACCGGTTCCGATTGGGTCGACGCTCGCGGTGAAGCCGCGGGGCAAGTCCCGATCGTGGACGAATTGCAACAACGCGTGAACCGGAAAACAGCCCTTGTCGCAGAATCGGGGCTGGGCTAAGCAATTGGGTATCTGAGGGTTCCAAGAACAAAATATGGGAGAAATTACCGTGACATCTTCACGTTGGATCGCGCTCGCCGCGCTGGCGTTGACCTGCTCGACCCCGGCTATGGCCAAGGACTGGAAGACCGTGACGGTCGCGATGGAGGGCTCCTACGCCCCGTGGAACCAGACCGATGCCAGCGGCAAGATCGTCGGCTTCGAGGTGGACATCCTGAACGACGTCTGCGCCCGCGCGAAGCTCGAATGCAGCATCGTCGCGCAGGACTGGGATGGCGTCATTCCCGGGCTCACGGCAGGCAAGTTCGATATTGTCATGGACGGCATGTCGATCACCGAAGAGCGCATGAAGACCATCGACTTCTCGATCCCCTATGCCTCTTCGCCGGTGGCTTTCCTGGCCGACAAGAACGGCCCGCTGGCGCAGATGTCCAACACCGGCAAGATGATCGATCTGTCGAAGGACGACGCCGAATCCAAGGCGGCGCTCGACACGCTGCGCAAGGAGCTCACCGGCAAGAATGTCGGCCTGCAGGTCTCGACCACTGAAGCGACCTTCGCCGACAAATATCTCAAGGATGTCGCCAACGTCCATGAATACAAGACCACCGACGAGCACGACCTCGACCTGATGGCGGGCCGCATCGACGTTGCCTTCGCCGACACCACCTATTTCCTCGGCACGCTGGCCAAGCCCGATGCGAAAGACCTGGAATTCGTCGGCCCGCAATTCAAGGGCGGCCCGATCCTCGGACCGGGCATCGGCGCCGCTTTCCGCAAGACCGACAAGGACCTGCAGGACATCTACAACAAGGCGCTCAAGGCCGCGCTCGACGACGGCTCGGTGTCGAAATATTCCATGCAATGGTTCAAGATCGACATTACCAAGTAATGTCGCAACGGGAGTAGCCAAGGCTGCTCCCGTTTTGCATTGAGTGCATGTCGCCCGAAAGTGCGGGAAAACGACATGCACCGAAGCAGGAACCCGTCGATGCCTATCTCGGCGCCCGCAGGAGCCGTAAGTGGAGTTTCTCAACGATCTCAAGGACCAGGTGTCGACGGCCTATGAGCTGTTGGCCGCCGGCTGGGGCGTGCAACTGCTCTGGGGCATCGCCTGGACGCTCGCCGTCACCGTCGTCTCGATGATGATTGGTGCCGTTCTCGGCTCGCTGGTGGCGGCGGCCAAGCTTTCGCATCGCGGCGGATTGAGGTTCATCGGCGAGAGCTACACCACCGTCTTCCGCGGCGAGCCGGAACTCTTGATCATCTACCTGTTCTACTATGGCGGCACGCAGGTCTTGACCGGCGTTGCTCGGGCCACCGGATCGATCGGCTCGGCCGATATCTTGAACATGCCGAGTTTCCTCGGCGGCGTTCTCGCGGTCGGCATCATTTCCGGCGCCTACCAGGCCGAGGTTTTTCGCGGCTCCTTCCTGGCGATCCATCGCGGCGAGCTGGAAGCGGCGCGTGCCTACGGCATGTCGGCCTGGCTGCGGTTTCGCCTCGTGATCATGCCGCAGGTCCTGCGCCTCGCGGTGCCGGGGCTGGGCAATGTCTGGCAATTGACGATCAAGGATTCGGCGCTGATCTCCGTCACCGGCGTCGCCGAGCTGATGCTCACCGCCAACAAGGCGGCGCGCTCGACGCATCATTCGCTGCTTTTCTATACGCTCGCCGGCATCCTCTATCTGGTGATGACGTCGATCTCGACACCGATCTTCGACAGGGCCGAGCGTTACACCTCCCGCAGCTTCACGCGGCCGAAATAAGAGGTGGCGGTGGATTTCGACTTCTACCTTTCAACCATGTGGAGCGTGCTGAAGGCGCTGCCGCTGACGCTCGAGATCTGGTTCTTCGGCATCGCCTTCGGGCTCCTCATCGCCACCGGCCTGACCTGGCTGCGGGCTTCCGGTTACAAATCGGGCGAGTATTTCACCCGCGCCTATGTCTTCGTCTTCCGCGGCTCGCCGCTGCTGGTGCAGCTCTATCTGGTCTATTTCGGGCTCTCCCAGTTCGACTTCGTGCGCCACAGCCCGATCCTGTGGCCGATCCTGCGCGATCCGATGTACTGCACCATCGTCGCCATGGCCTTGAACACTGCGGCCTATGAGAGCGAGATTTTCCGCGGCGCGCTGCGGGCGGTGCCTGTCGGCCAGATCGAGGCGGCCAAGGCGTTCGGCATGTCGGCCTTCACCCGCTTCCGGCTCGTCACGCTGCCGATCGCGCTGCGGCTCGCTTTGCCGGCCTATTCGACCGAAATCATCCTCATGACCAAGGCCACCGCGCTGGCATCCGTGGTCACCATCATGGAGATGATGGGAACGGCGCAGAAGATCCAGCATGACACGTTCCGGCCGATCGAGGTGCTGACCTGCGCCGGCGTGATCTACCTGCTGCTCAACCTGTCGATCGCCCGGCTGTTCGCCTGGGTCGAGCACCGGCTTTCGCCGCATCTGCGTGCCCCGCCCGAGCAGAACCAGCAAGTCAAACCCGTACCGGAGGTGTTGTGATGTCGGCAAATGTCGCCGCTGCGGCGAAAGCCGCGCCGTCCTCCGACGATACGCCCGCCATCAGCGTCAAGGATCTGCGCAAGTGCTTCGGCGATCACGAGGTGCTCAAGGGCATTTCGCTCGAAGCGCACAAGGGCGACGTCATCTCAATTCTCGGCTCCTCCGGGTCCGGCAAGAGCACGATGCTGCGCTGCATCAATCTCCTGGAGACCCCGGATTCCGGCGAAGTGCGGGTCGACGGCGAGCTCATCAAGATGAAGCGGGGTCGCGACGGCCACCAGATGCCCGCCGACATCCGCCAGGTGGAGCGGATCCGCGCCAACCTCGCCATGGTTTTCCAGAGCTTCAATCTGTGGTCGCACATGACCGTGCTGGAAAACCTCGTCGCCGCGCCGACGCATGTGCTGAAGCGGCCGCGCGCCGAGTGCCTGGAACAGGCCGAGGCCTTGCTGAAGCGCGTCGGCATATGGGAGCGCCGCAACTACTATCCGCCCCACATGTCGGGCGGCCAGCAGCAGCGCGCGGCAATAGCCCGCGCGCTGGCGATGAATCCCAAGGTGATGCTGTTCGACGAGCCGACATCTGCGCTCGATCCGGAACTGGTCGGCGAGGTGCTGCGCGTCATGCGCTCGCTCGCCGAAGAAGGACGCACCATGCTGGTCGTCACGCATGAGATGGGCTTCGCCCGCGACGTGTCGAGCAAGGTGATGTTCCTGCACAAGGGCGAGGTGGACTCGGCCGGCGAACCGAAGGAGATGTTCGCCAGGCCGCCGACGCCGCAGTTCAGGCAGTTCATCGCCAACTTCAATAAGTGAAGCGCTGCTTCCCCCTTCTCCCCTTGTGGGAGAAGGTGGCCGCGAAGCGGCCGGATGAGGGGTGTTGGAAG
>NZ_VFWS01000310.1:0-1646 GCF_006443065.1 Mesorhizobium sp. B1-1-5
ATCCGGTCGTGGGGGCCGCGGTCGATCTTCTGGTTTCGCATGGCGGCACCGTCATTGTCGGTGAGACCGTCGAGTGGCTGGGGGCAGAACATATACTCGCGGCGCGCGCTCGCGATGCAACGGTGGCACGACAGATCCTGCAGGCCGTGGAGCGCAAGGAAGGCTTCGCCGCCGCTTCCGGCCACAGCCTGACCGGCAACAATCCGGGCGAGGAGAATATACGCGGCGGATTGAGCACGATCGAGGAGAAGTCGCTCGGCGCCCTGGCCAAGACGGGAACTTGCCGCATCGACGGCGTGCTCGGCATGGCCGAGCCGGTCACCGCCGGCGGCCTTTACCTCATGGACGGCCCGTCCTTCTCGCCGGAATCGATGACAGGCTTCGCCGCGGCCGGTGCCCAGATCATGCTGTTCACAACCGGGCCAGGCAACAGCACCGCGAGCGCGCTCGCGCCGACGATCAAGATCACGGCGCGGCGCGAGACGGCTCGCCGGCTGCCTGAGCAGATCGATTTCGACGCCAGCCCGGTTTCGGAGGGGATCGAAACCGTCGCCGAAGCGGCGAACCGGCTGCTGGCGACCATCGTCGATGTCGCCGGCGGCACCCTCACCTTCGGCGAGATTTTGGGGGAAGGGCTCGAAGTTCCGACCCGCGTGCGGGGCTCGTTGTGACGGCTATCTCCTCGAACGATGCCGGCCAAAGGACAATGCGCTTTGCGCGCCTGACCAGCCTGTTCGTGTATTTGCGCACGATGGGCCTGTTCGTCCTTGCCTGGTATGTCGGCTCGTTCTTCGTGCCTTCGAAGCTGCTCTTGCCGTCGCCGGTCGCGGTTGCGCTTGCGCTGCGCGATACGGCCCTCAACGGCGAACTGCTCGGCAATGCAGGGATCAGTCTGGCCCGTCTGCTGGTAAGCGTCGCGGCTGCCGCGGCGGTGGCGGTGCCGCTCGGGCTGCTGATGGGCCGCAGCCGGCTCTGGAACGATCTGCTCGAACTGCCGGTGGAGATCCTGCGGCCGATAGCCGGCATCGCATGGATACCGCTTGCGCTCTACATGTTCGGCATCGGCCATCGGCTGCCGCTGTTCATCATGTTCTATACCGCCTTCTTCCCGCTGCTGATCGGCACCGCCGCGGGCGCCGCCGCCGTCGACAGGCGGCTCGTCGCGGCGGCCAGCACGATGGGCCTGTCCGGGCGGGCGATCATGCGGCGCGTCATCGTTCCGGCGGCGCTGCCGGCGATCCTGGTCTCGGCGCGGCTTGCGGTGGCGGCCTCGTGGACCGCCGTCGTCGCTGCCGAACTGGTAGGAGCGCCGAACGGCCTCGGTTACGCCATCGAATACTACCGCAGCATGCTGTTGACGCCGACGGTGATGGCTTTCATCGTCGCCATCGGCCTGCTCGGCTTCCTGACGGACAAGGGGTTGCGCTGGCTCTCTGATGTCTTGACTCCGTGGGCGCGGACGGAGGTGGCGCGATGAACAGGTTTGCGCTTCGCCTCATCGTTCCGGTGCTGCTGCTGGTCGTCTGGGAAGCTCTCGCGTCCGGCTCCGCCCAGGCGCCACGCCCCAGCACGGTGGCCGAAACGGCCATTTCCATGCTGCGCGACGGCGATCTCGTGGCCGGTCTCGCCACCAGCCTCGGACGGGT
>NZ_VFWS01000311.1:0-1645 GCF_006443065.1 Mesorhizobium sp. B1-1-5
CCCAGATGCATCGCTATCTCCGGTTCGGCCGTCATCTGCGCCCAGTAGAGCAGCAGGTCATCGTAATCGAGCACGTTCTGCGCCTGCTTGGCCTCGACATAGCCGGCGAACAGCTGCTTCAGCTGTTCGCCCCATCCGGCGCACCACGGAAAGGCGGAGCCGAGCCCCTCGCCGAGCGGCGCCTGCGCGTTGACGGCGCGCGAATAGATGGCAAGGCAGGTGCCCTTGGTGGGAAAGCGCGCTTCCGCCTTCGAGAAGCCGAGTTCGTGCCGCACCAGGTTCATCAGGTCGGCCGAATCCTCGCGATCGTGGATGGTGAACGCCGGATCGAGGCCGATCTCCTGCGCGTAATCGCGCAGTAGCCGTGCACCGATGCCATGGAAGGTGCCGGCCCAGGTCAGCGCGTCAGTGACGATCGAGGCGTCACGGCCGAGCACCTCGCCAGCGATGCGCTCGACGCGCCTGGCCATTTCGGAGGCGGCGCGACGTGAAAACGTCATCAGCAGGATGCGGCGCGGATCAGCGCCCTTGACGATGAGATGGGCGACGCGATGCGCCAGCGTGTTGGTCTTGCCCGAGCCGGCGCCGGCAATGACCAGCAGCGGTCCGGCGATCCTGCCGTCGCCATGCTCGACAGCCTGGCGCTGGGCGTCGTTCAGCCTTGCGAGATAAGCAGGCTGGTCGGTCGGTTCCCGAAATGTCGAATCATGAGCGGCAAGGTTCATCGCCCATCAAGCATCGTTTCCGCTTTGTTCGCAACAAGGAAGCGGCGCGGCGAGCTCAGCGTCGACAGGTCAGCGTTCCGGATCGACACCCATCGCCGCAGACTGCCTGCGCAATGCCTCCCGATCATTCTTCGGGACTGGCAGCAACAGGGGATCGACGGTGTCGGGTACGTCCTCGATCAGCTTGCGCGCGAGGCGGTAAGTGACGAAGGCGATGGTGCAGGCCAAGAGCAGACGGATCATCCAGCAGTCCTCCTTTGCCTGATCCAACCGGAGACATGAGCTTTTGTTCCTCGGCTTGATCGTCGCAACCAAACGGAGGTCGTCTCGTTGTCAGACGAGAGGAGGTAGCGATGAAGAAGCTCTCCCTAGGCCTTCTGCTGATCGTTCTGGCCGTGTCGGCCTGCGACAACAACGTCCCGCCAACCAAGGCTCCGGCAGCGGAAAACCCGCACACCGACGGCAATCCTGTAGCCGATAAGACCGGCAAATGAGTTGACATGCGTGCAGCAACGCCGCGGACCACGGCGGGACAGCACAAAGCACAGCCTGGAGAGGACGGCCGGCGCCGCTTGGGAGGTGCCTGATAGCGCCGGCCAGGCGGATATCAGGTCCGCCGCAATGTGGATGTTAGCTGAGTCTTGCCGTAGCGTCATGGGGATTCCACCCCTTTGGCTTCCCGCCAAATTCCGGAACGACCGCGCCGTTCATGCTCCCAATCGCCGTCTGACGACCGCGGCATGGAAATTCGTGCCGAACAGCAGGCCGTCATCGTTGAAGTCGTAGCTCGGATTGTGCAGCGGCGCCGTGTCGCCATTGCCGTGGAAGACAAAGCAACCGGGCACGTGAGCGAGGAAACGGGCAAAATCCTCAGAGCCGGTCATCGGCTCGCGGGCGACGGCGACGCCTTCGGGCAGGAA
>NZ_VFWS01000312.1:0-1644 GCF_006443065.1 Mesorhizobium sp. B1-1-5
TGGATCTGTGCGCCTTCGACGGCCTTTTTGGTCATGACGATGTCGTTCGTGCTGGCCCGCGTCACGCCGATCTTCCTGCCCGCCAGATCCTCGATCTTGGTGATCGGCTGGTCGGCGGGACCGACATAGACCTGCTGGTCGACATAGTACGTGTTGGTGAACGCGATGGCCTTGGCGCGCTCGGCGGTGATCGAGAACGAATAGATCACGATGTCGAGCTTGCCCGAAGTCAGGTTCGGGATGCGGTTGGCTGCCGTCGTGTCGACGATGTTGACCTTGACGCCGAGATCGCGGGCGATTGCCTTTGCCACGGACAGGTCATAGCCGGCGGGCTGCATGCTGCTGTCCATCAGGCCATAAGGCGGCGTTCCAAGGCCGACGCCGACATTGATAGTGCCGCGCTGCACGATGGCGTCCAGCGTGCTCTCGGCCTTTGCGGGCAATATCATCGCCAGCATCGCGGCGACCCCGACAGCAAGTCTCTTCAATAGCATGATACTTTCCTCCCTGGTGTGATGAACCGGATCTTCAGTTGGCTGCCTGCTGCAGGCGGCGCTCCAGGCGGCGGCTGGCATGGGACAGTATGGAGCAGATGCCGAAGTAGATGGCTGCGACCGTCAGATAGACGGGCAGCGGCTGGAACGTGGCGCTGGAGACGATCTGTCCTGCTCTCGTCAGTTCGATAAAGCCGACGACCGAAGCAAGCGCGGTGTTCTTGACGACCTGAACGGAGAAGCCGACCGTCGGAGGAATGGCGACGCGAAGCGCCTGCGGGATGATGACGTCGGTCATCGTGTGCCGCCAGCCAAGCGCCAGCACGAACGACGCTTCCCATTGCCCCTTGTTGATCGACTGGATCGACCCGCGCCAGATCTCGCCGAGGAACGCGCTGCTGTAGAGCGTAAATCCAAGGCCGGCCGCGTAGATCGCCGGAAGGTCATAGCCGAGATTGGCGACGCCGAAATAGGCGATGAAGAGAATGACGAGCAGGGGCGTTCCCTGGATGACATAGATATAGGCCTGTGCGATCCAGCGCAGCCAGGCGAAACGGGAGAGGCGCATGAGGGCGATAATCGATCCGCCGATGGCGCCGCCTGCAAGCGCAATTCCCGAGAGGACGACCGTCCACGTCGCACATTGCAGCAGAAACTCGACATGATGGAGATTGAATGTCTGGAACATCGTCATCGCCCTGCAAAGCGGAAGGAGAAGAGGGCACGCTCAATCAGTGCGAAGACGCCTTTGAATGCAGCCGTCAGGACAAGGTAGATGGCCGCGACCACGAGATAGGCTTCGAGGCTTCGGAAGGTCAGGCCCTGCTCATCATTGGCGACGCCGGTCAGTTCCGGGACGGAGATGACGGAAACGACGCTGGACGCCAGCATGATCAGGATGAACTGGCTGGTCAGTGCCGGGAAGATCGCTGAAATCGCCGGCAGCAGAACGACATAGCGGAAGGTGAGATACGGTGACATGCCAAGCGTGTGCGCCGCCTCCCGCTGTCCCTTGCCGATCGTCTGGATACCGGCACGGACGATCTCGGTGATATAGGCGCCCGCGTAGAGCGTCAGGGAGAGGATGGCCGCCGTCACTTCGGAAATGCGGATGCCGATCGAGGGTAGGCCGAAATAGACGATATAGATC
>NZ_VFWS01000313.1:0-1638 GCF_006443065.1 Mesorhizobium sp. B1-1-5
AGCACGGCCCTCACCTCGCCCAGCCAGGGCGCGCGCTCAAGATCGGCCATCAGCGCCTTGAACTGATCGAGCGGCGGAACGATGCGCGTGGCCCGGCTGTGGCCCGGATGCCAGGGCAGGATGACGGTCGGCACCGCCCAGACCGGGAAGCCCAGCGTCTCCAGCGCGAAGACGGCGGCGCGGTTGCCGACCGAGCCGCGGGCGACATGGCTGGAGATGACGATGACCGCGCGCGGCGCGTCGATTTTTTCTACACTCATGGAAATCTGTTCCTAGCCGCCACGCGTGGCGGCATACACCAGCCAGGCCAATAGCCCAATGGCAATGATGAAGCCGAGCGTTCGGCCAATGCGGGTTCCCCAATATTCGATGGGATCGGTGCGGTCGGTATCGGCGGCGGTCACGCGGTCGCGCGCATCCTTCGCCGTGCGGACGATGAACGACGCGCCGCCCGGCGCCGTCTCGCGCGCCACGCGTTCGAGGATGCGGCGCGATTCGGTCTCGTCGTCCCGGCGCTCGGCCATGGCAATTGCCCTTTCCTGCCCGGACCTTAGAGCAATTCCAGGAAAAGTGCGAAGCGTTTAGGCTCGGCGACTGCGCCGTGGCCTTCCGGCCGGAATTGCGTCGAACAAGGAGATGAAATCCTGTTCGCTCGACCATTCACAGGGGCTCGCGCCAGAGCTGGAATCGGCATCGTCAGCCGGACATTTCCTTGCGCGTGGATTGTGGTAATGCTTCGCGTGCAACTTCTGTCGAGGGACCAATCATGATTGCCGAGCGCCTCTCATTAGCCTCCCCCTTCCGCAGCCTTGCCGCCTTCCTGATGATGGTTTTCGTGCTGCCGCTGCTTGCCGGCTGCGGTTACAACACCATTCCGACGGCGGAAGAGAACGCGCATGCGGCCTGGAGCGAGGTGCTCAACCAATATCAGCGCCGTTCCGACCTGATCCCGAACCTGGTCGAGACGGTGAAGGGCTATGCCTCGCATGAAAAAGATACGCTCGACGCGGTCGTCCAGGCGCGCGCCAAGGCCACGCAGATCACGGTGACGCCGGAGACGCTGAAAGACCCCGAGGCGCTGAAGAAGTTCCAGGATGCGCAGGCCGGGCTGACCAGCGCGCTGTCGCGGCTGATCGCGGTGTCGGAAGCCTATCCCGACCTCAAGGCGAACCAGAATTTTCTCGCGCTGCAGGCGCAGCTCGAAGGCACCGAGAACCGCATCGCGGTGGCGCGGCGCGACTATATCCAGGCGGTCAGGGACTATAATCTGACGCTGAAGACCTTCCCCTCGGTGCTGTGGGCGACCTTCTGGTTCCGCGGCAACGAGCCGTTTGCGAACTTCACTGTCGAGGAAGACAAGATGCAGGTGCCGAAGGTCGATTTCGGCACGAGCACGAAGCAGGGCGGGTGAGCCGGCGTCTTAGCTTATCGAGCCAGCCTTGAGTTCCGTCACCCCCCTCTCTGTCCTACCGGACATCTCCCCCTCAAGGGGGGAGATTGGCAGTTTCGGCAACCTCGCCCTCCCTTCGATGCTGAAGATTAGCGAAGGCCGGCGTGACATCCAATCTCCCCCCTTGAGGGGGAGATGTCCGGCAGGACAGAGAGGGGGGCGACAGAACGCCTACCTCTCATTGCTTG
>NZ_VFWS01000314.1:0-1637 GCF_006443065.1 Mesorhizobium sp. B1-1-5
TGCGCGCAGAGCCCGGGATATCTGCCGGCGCCGAAGCGGATGCCGACATCGACGTCGTCGAGGTCGAAATCCCGGACTCCGTAGGCGATGTCGAACCTGAGTTCGATGCCTTCATGTTTTTTTCGAAAATCCTCGACCCGCCGCATCAGCCATTTCGTCGCGAATTGGGCGTCGAGCGTCACTTTCAGCAGCGTCGTGCCGCGCGTCATCTTCTGTGCCCGCGAGACGGCCTTGCCAAGCAGGTCGAGCGCATCGGCAGAGGCCTCGAACAGCACCGTTCCGGCCTCCGTCAGCCGGATGCTGCGGCTGGAGCGCGTGAACAGGACGATGCCGAGCTGGTCTTCGATCTCCTAGATCTGGTGGCTGACGGCGGCTGGTGTCAGGCCGAGTTCGTCGGCGGCCCGGGTGAAATTGAGATGCCGGGCCGCTGCCTCCAGCGTCCTCAGCGCCCGGGTTCCCGGCACCAGGCGGGCCATCAGCGTGGCCCCAGAACAGACGCGGTCATGGCGTCCTGATCCTCAAAGAAAACTTGATAATCCGGACAGAACTACTCGTTTCTCTCCAATCTTTCAATCGGGCATGAAGCACCATCGAACCAATATCAAACCGGATTTTATGTCCGGATGGAAGGAACCGTATCATGTCTCACATAGCTTTGAGAGCTCCCGCGAGCCGGCTGAACTGGCTGACCGCAGCGTTCTACTGGCTCCGCCAGGCCAAGGTCGCGGCAAGCCTGCGGCAGGACGACATCGAGGACCTGTCGGATCGCCAGTTGCGCGATGTTGGCGCCACGCGCAAAGACGTCTCCCGCGCCATGGACCGCGAACTCGGCCGGCTGGGCCTGCTCGACATCGGCTGGCAGGTAAGGAAAAGGGAATAGGAATTAGGAGTAGGCAATAGAAAGAGAACCCTACTGCCTACTGCCTACTCCCTACTCCCTACTCCCTACCTTACCACCCTCACCACCGTCCGGTCCGACAGCAGCGGCAAAAGGCGCGCCATCGTGCGTGCGGTCACCGCGACGCAGCCTTGCGTGGGCGTGAAGCCCGGGCGCGCCAGGTGGAAGAAGATGGCGCTGCCGCGTCCGCGGCGGCGCGGCGTTATATTCCAGTCGAGCACAAGGCAGGCATCATAGAGCCTGTCGTCGCGCCGCATGCGTTCGTGGCTGGCGCCGTAGGGGATCTTGACTGGCCTGTTATAGTTTCGGTCGTCGGGCACTTCGCACCAGCCGAGATCAGGCCCGATCGGCGTCATCGCCAGCCGGGTGATGCGGCCGCTGGAGAAGTGGTCTCCCCGGAAATAACCCGACAGGATCCGCATTTGGCCAAGCGGCGTGGCGCCGTCGCCTTCGCGCTTGCCCGCCGAGATGCCGCCACGCCCCAGCGCGCAGGCAAACACCGTTCTGCCCGCCTGCAGCAGCCCCTGGCTGGGACGGCCGGGCCTTGCCCGCACGGTCAGCACCCGCAGTCCTTTTCGCAAAATTGCGCCGGCTGCATTGCGATCGTGTTTTTTCTTGTATGATCGTGCCACGGAACAAATCACTGTGATCGGCTGTTGTGCCGGTCAGCTTCCGCATAAACAGGCAGCGGTCAACTGAATTTTCTTTTCAAAACAACGGATTGATCCATGACTTCACG
>NZ_VFWS01000315.1:0-1637 GCF_006443065.1 Mesorhizobium sp. B1-1-5
CGGCCGCCTTGGTGGTTGTTCCATGCAGCATGACCGAAGCGAAGACCTCGATCTCGCGAGGCGTAAACTCTGCCTCCTTCGTGACGGTGTCCTTTTCGCCAAATTTCATGCCCGCTTACCTTGCCAGGCAGCTGATCGCTGTGCCGAAACAGCGAGCTGCGAACGCCAAGATTAATGGCAAGGGTCGGATGTTCCAAGAGGCGCGCGAAGGAAGTTTATTCCTGGAGGTTATGAACTTTCAGCGAGTTGGCGGAACTGAGGTCAGTTGCTTGGCAACAGTTCGGCGCGATCGAGCAAACCGGCGTCCTGACCCGGACCTGCGGCCAGTTGCACCGACACCGGAAGCCCGTCAGGAACCGGCAAAGGAATAGCCAACGCCGGCATGCCAAGCATATTTGCCCAGCGGCGGAAGCGGCCGCCGGCCAGTCCCCACGGCACCATTTCCCCATTCACCTCGGTAAGTTCGTCGGAAAGCCGCGGCGCCGATCCAGGCGCCGTAGGAATGGCAAAAGCGTCCAGGCCCGCGATTTACTCCAGAAACCGGCCTCGCACGCCGTTACGGATTTCGATGGCGCTAGCATAGGCGCCGGCATGGCTGCGAATGCCGCCCTGCAGGAATGAGGGAACCGCGTCGCCGACCATGTCCGGCTTCTGCTCGATTGCATTGCGGTAGATTCGCGCGAACTCACATTGGAGGATTGTCAGTCCCGCGGCAACGAACGCCTCCCTGTCGTCGAAGGTGAGCTCGACCGTGCGCACTTCAGGACGATCGAGCATGGTAGCCAACGCGATATCGACTGACGTGTCGACGTGAGCGCCAAGCAGTTCGGGGCAGATGCCGATCGTGATGCCCGTTGTCGTTTTGCTGCCCCCGCTTGCCGACGGGGCGAGCCGTTTTCCGGCAAGCGCCTCGGTCATCAGGCGAACGTCCCTGACCGAGCGTGCAAGAACGCCGACGCAGTCCAGCGAAGGCGCTATGCTCATGACGCCCTGCACGGCGATCAGATCATTCGTCGGCTTGTAACCGAACAAGCCGGTTGCAGCAGCCGGGGATCGGTTTGACCCGCCGCTGTCCGTGCCAACCGCTGCCAGGCAAAAACCGGCCGCGACCGCTGCGGCCGACCCGCTGCTCGTGCCACCTGTCCCACGGTCCGGATCAAGCGGGTTGGCGACCTTGCCGTGCCAAGGATTGTCGTGGCCGCCGACGCACAGTTCGTGCAGGTTCGTCTTGCCGATGATGATGGCGCCGGCCGCCTGAAGATTGGCAATGCATGTTGCCGTTTCCGTCGCGACGTGATCCCGAAACAACCGGTATCCAGCCGTTGTCGGCGAATCCTTGACTTCGATAACGTCTTTGACCGCGATCGGCACGCCATGCAGCGGGCCGCGCCTGTGACCGGATCTGATTTCGCGTGTGGCCTGAAGCGCGGCGTCCAGGGCATCAGCTTCGGCCACGAAAATCATCGCCTTGATGTGTTCATTCAGTTCCTGGATGCGATCGAGGCAACCCTCCATGATTTCCACGGGCGACAGGCCGGCAGCGATCTTTTCGCTCATCTCCTCGATGGACCGGCAAGGGCTGCTATTCATATGACGACCTTAGAGCGAACGCACCGGACCGACCGCATTGCGGCCGG
>NZ_VFWS01000316.1:0-1636 GCF_006443065.1 Mesorhizobium sp. B1-1-5
AAGTACACCGCTGCCGGCAATGATTCGCGCGGCATCGACGTCGCCGTGATGATGCGCAGCGAGACCGCGCAGGGCCAGCCCATCGAATTCGTGCGCATGACCAGCCACGCCTATGTGACCTATGAACAGTTCGGGCTGCACACGCCGGAGCTGGCGGCGCTCGGCAACCAGCCCAATGAACGCATCTTCCGGCGCGACTGCCTGGAAGTGGACATTACCGTGGGCGGCTCGCCGCTGACGCTCTATCTCGTGCACTTCAAGTCGATGGGCTCGCCCCGCAACGGGCTCGACGGGCGTGAAGCGACGATGCCGATCCGCATCGCGGAGGCGCAGGCGGTGCGCCGGATCATCGAGGAGCGCTTCGGGGCAGATCATGCAGCCGACAAGCGCTGGGCGATCTGCGGCGACATGAACGATTACCGCCAGCGCGTGAAGATCGCCGGCGACGAATTCGACGGCTATCGTTTCGAGGTGGTCGACGAGAACCTGTCCTGCATCAACGTGCTGACGGCCGGCGGTTTTTGCGAAAACGTGGTCGAGAGGCGGCCGGAAATGAACCGCTGGACCTTCTACCACACGCGTGGGCCGCAAGAGCGGCATTTGTGCCAGCTCGATTATATCCTGCTGTCCAAGGGATTGGCGGCTAAGAACGCCACCGCCGTCCCGGACATCATCCGCAACGGCCAGCCTTGGCGCACGATCTTTCCTGCCGGCCAGGAAGTGGAGCGCTTTCCGCGCGCCGGCTGGGACCGGCCGAAGGCATCGGACCATTGTCCGGTGGCGATCACGCTGGACATGGCCTGAACCGTGAGCTTCGACCTGCCGCGCAACGTTATTTTGCCGGTCGACGCCGTCGATGTCAGGCTCGACCCCGGCCCGCATCCTTTCGCGCTGGACAATGCCGAGGCGATCGCCGCGAACTGGCAGCACGAGATCGCGGCCAACCCCGCGCTGTTCGACGGTCCCGTGGTGCTGCTCTCGCGACTTGCCTGGCGCGACAATCGCCTCGTCGGCCGGTGCCACGCGGTCAACTACTCCACCTTCATGCTCTGGCGGAAGCGGCGCGAGAATTCGGGCGCCGAGCACGCCTATGCCCATGCCATGCTCGTGGCCGGCGACAATGCGCTGGTGGCGATTCGCATGGCCGCCCACACCGTTACTGCCGGCCGCGTCTATTTCGCCGCCGGTTCCTTCGAACCGGCCGATTTTCGCGATGGCCTCGTCGATGTCGATTTCAATATGATCCGCGAGGTGCGGGAAGAAACCGGCCTCGACATTTCAGGCGCCGCACGCGGCCTGCATTACCATGCCCTGTCGACGGAAAGCGGCACGGTGATCTTCCGCCGATACCGGGTTCCCGAGCCCGCCGAGGAGATCGCGCGGCGCATCTCGGCCTTCGTCGCAACCGAGGCCGAACCGGAGATCGTCGGTCCGGTCATCATCCGCCACGCCGCCGCCCTGCCGCACGGGCTGATGCCGCACATGAAGCCGCTGATCGAGTGGCATTTTGCGAACGCGGACTAAACCTTACCTTCCGTGCTGATCGCCAATGCCGGCATACGAAGGTCTGAGTGGCTGCCTGCAACCCCAAACATCGGGTGCGTGCGCGGACAATCGTCTCGATCAGGATGTGTTG
>NZ_VFWS01000317.1:0-1628 GCF_006443065.1 Mesorhizobium sp. B1-1-5
CGCCTCGATGATGCGCTGGGCGGCGGCATAGACGGTGCCGCTCTTGACCATTCCGCCCGTCCCGACGAAGGTCTTGCCGTCGGTGGCATGGCGCGACAGGAGCAGGTTTTCCGAAAGCCGCATGCGCGGGGCGGCACCATGGCCGAGGCGCTCCTCCGGCACGAAGGCTGCACCCAGCAGCCGGCGCCCGGTGATGCTGAGGCTGCCCGCATCCTTGCCGCGAATGCGCACCGAGGCGGCATCCGGCTGCAGGACTTCACCGGAAACGGATTCGAAGAACTCGCCCTGGCCGTTGCCCGCGACACCGGCGATGCCGATCACCTCGCCGGCGCGGACGGTGAGATTGATATTCTTGAGCGGGATCGAAAACGGCGTCGCCGGCTTGCGGCTGAGGCCGCGGATTTCGAGCAGGGACTGTGCCGTTTCGATGCCCGCGACCGGCGCGCGCACCACGGCCTGCACTTCGTTGCCGACCATCATGCGGGCCAAGGACGCGGCGGTCTCCTCGCGCGGATTGCAGTGGCCGACCACCTTGCCGTGCCGCAGCACGGTGGCGCGGTCGCAGATGCGTTTGACCTCCTCCAGCCGGTGCGAGATGTACAGGATCGATTTGCCTTCCGAGCGCAGACGTTCGAGCGTCTCGAACAGCTTGTCGGCCTCCTGCGGCGTCAGCTCCGGACCGGGTTCGATGGCCCCGGGCGGCGGCGCAGCCTCGCCCACGACCTCGGACGCAACTTCGACTGTCGAGGCCTTCTCCTGGTGCGACTTCTCTGCCTTGCGCCGCCTGGCGCCGTCGACCGTTTTCGGCATGAGTTCAGCCTCGGATGTAACGGCGACAACGGCCTAAAAATCAAAAAGTTTCACCAGGCCCGCTCCAGACGGCGCCATGGGTCTCCCCGTGCTCCCCTGCTCGACCCGCGATGCCGCCAGCCGCCGCTGGACAATCGCCAGCCGGCGGGCCCGTTTAGCGACGGTCTCCTCGCAGCCGGAACGAGACCGTGTGCTTGGAACCAATGATGGGCGAGACTGTTTAGCCATGAACTTCGATGCGACGCCGACGTCCCGGCCCGGTCGGGTGAGCAGCGACCTTGAGGAGCCCCTTGTCATGAAGATTTCGTCTAGATTTCGTTCAGTCGCCATCGCCGTCATCACTGCCGCGGGCGTTGGCTTTGCCAGTGTCGCGCACGCCGACACCGGAACGATCCGCTTCTCCATCTACAAGGCGGCCTTCTTCATCGGCGGCGCCGGAGGCGAGGGCACGCTGACCTTCCATGGACGCCGGTATCCGATCTCGGTCGGCGGCATTTCGGGCGGCCTCGCCTTCGGTGCCTCCAAGACCTATTTCCGGGGCACCGTGCGCCATATCAAGCGCGCCCGGGACGTGACGGGCGTGTACGGCGCGGCGGGCGGCGGCGGCGCGCTCGGCAAAGGCGCGCAGGTGATCGTCATGACCAACGACAAGGGCGCCCAGCTCGAGCTCACGGGCAGGCAGGTAGGGCTACAAGTCAACGCCGATCTCAGCGGCATGAGCATCACGGTGAAGTGAGGGCGGTCACTGCGTCGGCGGTGTTTCGAGGGATGAGCCGGCGGCCCCTCCCTACCGCTCCTCCACGATCCGCAGATAGGCC
>NZ_VFWS01000318.1:0-1628 GCF_006443065.1 Mesorhizobium sp. B1-1-5
GCATATAAGGACACACCAAGGCAAGAACACGAGCACGGTCGCGTGATCGCATGAAATTTCGATCATGCGGAAACACCCTCCGCCTTGTGGCGGAGGGCGCGGTGTATCTTCCAAACAGGTTTGATGCTCAGGCGACGAGGTCCGGCATCGGTCCGACATAGCGCGACAGCGGCCGGATCAGCCGTCCCGTCGTCTGCTGCTCGCGCGCATGCGCGACCCAACCGGCGACGCGCCCGGCCGCGAAGACATTGCTGAAGGCTTGGCTGGGAAAACCCGCCGCTTCCAACACCAGCGCGGTGTAGAACTCGACATTGGTCTGCAGCGAGCGCTGCGGCTTGGCAATCCGAAGCACATGGAGCGCCGTCTGTTCGACTGTCTCGGCGAAGGCCAGCCGGCGACCGGTCTCGCCCTCGCCGCCGAGCTGCCGCACCACCGCCTTCAGCACATCGGCGCGCGGATCGCGCACGCGGTAGATGCGGTGGCCGAAGCCCATGATGCGTTCACCACGCGCGATCTCGCCGCGCAGCCAGCCGGCGGCGTCGCCATGCGCCTGGATGGCGTCGAGCATCTCGATGACAGGGCCGGGCGCGCCGCCATGCAGTGGGCCCTTGAGCGCGCCGAGGCCAGCCAGCACCGACGATGTCAGCCCGGCCTGCGTCGAAGCGACGATGCGCGTGGCGAAGGTCGAGGCATTGAGGCCGTGGTCGCAGACGGTCACGAGGTAAGTGTCGAGTGCCTTTGCCAGAACCGGCGTCGGCACGGAACCGTCGAGCATCCTCAGCATATCGGCGGCATGATCGGCCTTCCCATCCGGCGCGACCGGCTGCTCGCCGTGCAGCAGGCGCAAGAGCGCCGGCGTCAGCACGGCGGGCGCCGCGATCAGCCCAAGCGCGTCCGTCAGCGTCTCGCCGTCCGGCAGCAGCGCCATGCCGGCGCGCATGGCGCTATAGACGTCGAGCGGCGCCAGCAGGGGCAGGCAAGGCAAGAGCCGGTCGAACACCTCGACGCGCGCCTGGCCCAGTCTCGCGGCCAGTTCCGCGTCTCCGGGAAGGTCGTAGAAGAAGCCGTCGAGAAGCAGGCGAACGACCTGCGGATAGTTCCATCGCCCGGCCAGTTCCGGCAGGGAGTACCCCCGGATCGTCAAGCGGCCGCCCAGCCCATCCACGTCGGACAGCACCGTTTCCGCCGCCACCACATCATCGAGCCCGTTCGCCATGGCTTTGTCTCCTTGAGCTTTTCCGACACTAAGGATAAGGATGGGCAACACGCGCATCAATCTTGATCAACATAATCAATATGGGACCGACATGTCCGAATGGCTGTCGCGGGACGAGGCACTGGAACGGCTCAAGGTGCGGCCGCAGACGCTCTACGCCTATGTCAGTCGCGGGCGCATCGGCATGCGCCCGGACAGTGCCGATCCACGCCGCAGCCAATATCGCGTCGACGATATCGCGGCCCTGATGATGCGAAGAGAGCGCGGACGCAGCCCATCGGCCATCGCCGAAAGCGCCATCGCCTGGGGCGAACCCTCGCTCGTCACCTCGATCTCGACCGTTTCGCACGGCCACCTTGTCTATCGGGGCCGCGACGCCGTTGCGCTGTCCGAACATGCCACGCTCGAAGAG
>NZ_VFWS01000319.1:0-1624 GCF_006443065.1 Mesorhizobium sp. B1-1-5
CCACGAACTGGTTCACGGCCGGAAACTGGACCCCAGCGTCGGTGCCGACAGCGGCCGATAATGTCACTATCAACACAAGCGCCGTCAACCCGACTGTCATCAACGGCGCAAATGCTTTTGCCGGCGGTGTGACCATATCAAATGGCTCTTCCTCGTCCGGTGATCTGACCATTTCGAATGCCGGCACTCTGACCAGCCAAGACGGTACATTGGCATATTCGGCAACCGCCAATGCATCGGCAACGATCACCGGCGTCGGCTCCTCGTGGAGTACTTTCGCTAGTTTCGCCCTTGGATATGGCGGCACCGGCACGCTGAACGTTGCCAGCGGCGGTGTTATGAATGATGGCAGTAGTTTTGTCGGTTATAATTCCGGCTCCGTTGGAACGGCCACGGTCGACGGCACCGGGTCGCAATGGAACAGCGCGGGCAATCTCTATGTCGGTTTCGGCGGCACCGGATCGGTGACGGTTTCAAATGGCGGCCTGTTGTCGGATGATCTTGCCAATATTGGCGGGAGTTTCTCGGCCTCCGGCACCGTTTTGGTGACGGGGCTAGGCTCGGCCTGGACGAATGCTTCCCAGGTAACTGTCGGCGATCAGGGCACCGGATTTCTGGACATCTTCAGCGGAGCAACGGCGACGGATGTGACCGGCGTTGTCGCCGCGAATGCCGGCTCTCACGGCACGGTCAATGTCTCCGGCACGGGGTCGACATGGACAAACAGCGGGAACCTGACGGTTGGACAGACTGGCACGGGCGCGATGATCGTTTCCGCCGGCGGCAAGGTGACCGACAGCGTAGGCACAATTGCCAAGAATTCAAACTCCACGGGTACGGTCATCGTCGACGGCACGGGCTCGACCTGGACCAACGCTTCCCACCTGTTCATCGGCGATCAGGGCACCGGTACGCTGACGGTTTCGAACGGCGGCAAAGTCAGCAACCTGAGCGGCATTTTGGGTAACCTGGCGGGTTCCAGTGGCACGGCAACCGTCGATGGCGTTGGCTCCACCTGGGCCAACGCCGCGCTCGCGGTCGGCAACGGGGGTTTCGGCACGCTGACGATAACAAATGGCGGCAAAGTCACCAGTTCGGTGGGATATGCGGGCTATGCCGCGGGCTCCACTGGCACGGTGGCGGTCGACGGTAACGGATCGTCCTGGACAAACACTTCCAACCTGTTCATCGGCGACCAAGGCCAGGGTGCGCTCACAATCTTGGGCGGCGGCGCGGTCAGCAGCGCCATCGGCACGATCGGCGCGCTGACGGACTCTATCGGCTTCGCGACGGTCACCGGTTCCGGCTCGACCTGGACCAACAGCTCCGATCTATTCGTCGGCGATAGCGGCAGCGGCACGCTCTTGGTTGGGAGCGGCGGCGTGGTCAGCAACGCCTCGGGGAATATCGGCGCGAAAGCAGGTTCGACCGGTTTCGTGTTCGTCGACGGCGCCGGCTCGACCTGGACCAACAGCTCCAACCTGGCTGTGGGCGATTTCGGTACCGGAACACTGGCGATCTCCCACGGCGGGGTCGTCAAGAACAGCTCGGCGGTCATTGGCGCGAAAGCAGATTCGACCGGCACTGTGTTCGTCGAAAACGCCGGCTCGACCTGGACCAACAG
>NZ_VFWS01000032.1:0-45114 GCF_006443065.1 Mesorhizobium sp. B1-1-5
AACGGGCAAGGTCGCGAGTTCCGCGCCCTGTTTTCCGAGATCGGCGCAACCGATCTGTGCACCATGCTCGGTGACCCCTCTGGCGAGCACATCGCCACGGTCGAGCACATCATGGCGGCGCTGTTCGGGCTCGGCATCGACAATGTCATCATCGAGATCGACGGCCATGAGGTCCCTATCCTCGACGGCAGCGCCATGGCGTTCGTCGAGGCCATAGACCAGGCCGGCATCGAAACGCTGTCGGTCAAGCGGCGCTACATCCGGATCGTCAAGCCGGTCCGCATCGAGAACGGCGCCTCCTGGGCTGAGTTCAGGCCCTATGACGGCACCCGCTTCGAGGTCGAGATCGATTTCGAAAGCCCGGCGATCGGCCGGCAGCTGTTCGCCTCCGACATCAATCCCGACATCTTCCGCCGCGACATCGCGCGCGCTCGCACATTCGGCTTCATGAAGGACGTCGAGCGGCTTTGGGCCGCCGGCTATGCGCTCGGCTCGTCGCTCGAAAACTCGCTTGTCATCGGCGACGACAACCGCGTCATCAATGTCGGCGGGCTGCGCTATCCCAACGAATTCGCCCGCCACAAGACGCTCGATGCGATGGGCGATCTGGCGTTGGCCGGCGCGCGCTTCATCGGCTGCTTCCGCTCCTATCGCGGCGGCCACCGGATGAATGCCTCGGCATTGCGCCGGCTGCTTTCCGACCGGACGGCCTTCGAGATCGTCGAGACGAGACGTCGCGAGCGCGGCCGCGTCGCCGAGATGATCGCCGTCAGCGGGCCGGTCTACGCGCCCTGGGTGATCTGATTCTTAACCGTTTTCTGGCTTTGTGGTCGGGCTTGTGTTGCATGGCTGCATCACAGGGCCGTCAAAACGCGCGGCTTTGGCCATAGCGTCGGCCTGCCACAAAAATGTGCGATTGGCCGGACATAGCGTTGCCGGGCAAGGGGATAATGGTTTATGGCTTCGGCCCGGGACCGAAACGACGCCGAAGGGGCGGAATCCAAACATGTTTTTTTCGCGAGTTGGTCAATCGGTAACGCCGCGTCGGGGTGTTTTGCTGGCGCTGTCGGTGGTTGCTCCCGCGCTCGTGCTGTCGGCCTGCATGTCCTCCGAGAAGGATGTCAACCTGGCGACCTACGTCGACCAGACCGAGCCGGCCGACGTTCTCTACAACCAGGGTCTGGCCAACATGAATGCCGGCCGCCTCGATGAGGCGAGCAAGAAGTTCGACGCGGTCGACCGCCAGCATCCCTATTCGGAATTCGCACGCAAATCGATGGTGATGGGCGCTTTCGCCGATTATCGCGCCGGCAATTACGACGAGGCGATCGGTTCGGCCAAGCGCTACCTGACCCTCTATCCCTCGACGGACGACGCGGCTTACGCGCAGTACATCATCGGCCTCTCCTACTATCGGCAGATCAAGGACGTCACCCAGGACCAGAAGGAAGCGCGCCAGACCATCCAGACCATGCAGGATCTGGTGACGCGCTGGCCGAACTCCGAATATGTCGGCGACGCCAAGGACAAGATCCGCTTCGCCAGCGACCAGCTCGCCGGCAAGGAGATGCAGGTCGGGCGCTACTATCTCGAGCGCCGCGAATACATCGCCGCCGTGAAGCGTTTCCGCACCGTGGTCGAGAACTATTCCAACACCCGCCATGTCGAGGAGGCGCTCGCACGCCTGACCGAGTCCTACTATGCGATGGGCCTGACCTCGGAAGCGCAGACGGCCGCGGCGGTGCTTGGTCACAATTATCCGGACAGCCCGTGGTACAAGGATTCCTACAAGCTCCTGCAGAGCAACGGGCTTGAACCCCGCGAAAATGCCGGATCGTGGATTTCCAAGGCCGGGAAGCTGATCACCGGCGCCTGAAGCTTGCGATGCTGTCCAGACTGTCGATCCGCGATATCGTCCTGATCGAGAAGCTGGACATCGATTTCCTGCCTGGGCTTTCGGTGCTGACCGGCGAAACCGGCGCCGGCAAATCCATCCTGCTCGATGCGTTGTCGCTGGCGCTTGGCTCGCGCGGCGATGCCTCGCTCGTCCGCCATGGCGCCGCGCAAGGCCAGGTCATCGCCGTGTTCGACGTGCCGCGCAACCATCCGGCACGCGCGATGCTCGCCGGAAACGACATCGAGGACGATGGCGACATCATCCTGCGCCGCGTGCAGACGGCCGATGGCCGCACCCGCGTCTTCGTCAACGACCAGCCCTCCAGCGTCACCCTGATGCGTGATGTCGGCCGCGCCCTGGTCGAGATCCATGGCCAGCATGACGAGCGGGCGCTGGTCGATCCCGGCGCGCATCGCGAATTGCTGGACAGTTTCGGCGGCCATCTGGGCGCCGTGCGCGGCACAGGCGAAGCCTGGCGGTACTGGCGAAACTGCGAGCAGGAGCTTTCCCGGCATGGCGCCAAGGTCGAGGCGGCGGCGCGCGAAGCCGATTATCTGCGCGCTTCCGTGGCCGAACTCGCAAGACTCGACCCGCAGCCGGGCGAGGAAACGGAGCTTGCGGAGTTGCGCGCGACGATGATGCGCGTCGAAAAGATCGGCGCCGAAATCCATGATGCGCAGGATGTGCTGTCGGGGCCGTCCTCGCCCTTGCCGCAGCTCGCCAGCCTGTTGCGGCGGCTGCAGCGCAAGTCCAGCGAAGCGCCCGGCCTGCTCGACGACGTGGTGAAATCGCTCGACGAAGCGATGATCTCGCTCGACGCCGCGCAGTCCGGGGTGGAAGCAGCGCTTCGCGCCACCGAATATGATCCACAGCGTCTGGAGAAGGCGGAAGAACGTCTGTTTGCGCTGCGCGCCGCCTCTCGCAAGCACAGTGTCGCGGTCGACGATTTGGCGCAGCTGCGCGACACGATGGTGGCCGATCTTGCCGACCTCGATGCCGGCGAGGAGCGGCTGCACGCGCTGGCCAAGCAGGCCGCCGCGGCACGCGAGGCCTACGATATTTCCGCGGCGCAGCTTTCGTCGCTGCGCCATGCGGCGGCGGCGGGCCTGACCAAGGCTGTGATGGCGGAACTGCCGGCGCTCAAGCTCGAACGGGCCGAGTTCATCGTCGAGATGGGAAGCGATGCCGAAAGCCGCATGGAAGAAGGCATTGACCAGGTCGAATTCTGGGTGCGCACCAATCCGGGCACGCGGCCGGGACCGATGATGAAGGTCGCTTCCGGCGGTGAGCTCTCGCGCTTCCTTTTGGCGCTGAAGGTGGCGCTGGCCGATCGCGGCTCTGCGCCGACGCTCGTGTTCGACGAGATCGACACCGGCGTCGGCGGCGCGGTGGCCGACGCCATCGGCCAGCGGCTGGCGCGGTTGTCGAAGCGGGTGCAAGTGCTTTCGGTCACGCATGCGCCGCAGGTCGCGGCGCGCGCCGCCACGCATTTCCTGATCTCCAAATCCGGCGGCAAGGACCGTGTGGCCACCGGCATTGCCGAAATGGACCGCGCGGCGCGCCAGGAGGAAATCGCGCGGATGCTGGCCGGCGCCACCATCACCGACGAAGCGCGCGCGGCAGCGGAGCGGTTGCTGCGCGAGAATACGGCTGCCGCATAGGATGTGTCGATATTCAGGTGAGGCCGGTCTGCGAACGGCGGTTTCCTGCGCTTCCGGTACTCACGTACTTCAAGTACGCTCCGCTCCGGTTCTCGGAGACCACCCTTCTCGACTCGGCCTGACCTGAATCTCAACACATCCTTGGTGCTTGATTCTCCGGCCTTGAAAGCAGAGTCAGCTGATGGCTGCATCGTGCTGTTCAGCAATGATTTTTGCGCAAGCCCACTCCCTGCCGTCAAATCCTGATTTATAGTGGCGCGCCACAATCCAAGGACTGATGCATGTCGGAAAAACCCGTCGATTCGTTGAGCGAAGGCGAAGCCGCGGATGAGCTGAAGCAACTGGCGGCGGAGATCGCCGAGCATGACCGGCGTTATCACGCCGAGGACGCGCCGACGATCACCGATGCCGAGTATGATGCGCTGCGCCGGCGCAACCTCGCCATCGAAGAGCGCTTCCCCGATCTCGTGCGCGAGGATTCGCCGACGCGGCGGGTGGGCGCCCCGCCCGCGGAGGGCTTTACCAAGGTGCGGCACGCGGTGCCGATGCTGAGCCTCGCCAAGGCCTACACCGACCAGGACGTCGCCGATTTCATCGAGCGCGGAAGGCGTTTCTTCGACCGCGACAAAGACCTCGACATCGCCTTCACCGCCGAACCGAAGATCGACGGGCTGTCGGCCTCGCTGCGCTACGAGAGCGGCGTGTTCGTGCAGGGCGCGACGCGTGGCGACGGCACGGTCGGCGAGGACATCACTGCCAATCTGAAGACGATTGGCGACATCCCGAAGAAGCTGCAGGGTTCGGGCTGGCCGGAAATCATCGAGATCCGCGGCGAGGTCTACATGACCTATGCCGAATTCGAAGCTTTGAAGCAGCGTTCAGCGGCGGTCGGCGGCCAGGATTACGTCAATCCGCGCAACACCGCGGCCGGCTCGCTGCGCCAGAAGGATCCATCGGTCACCGCCAGCCGCAATCTGAAATTCTTTGCCTATGCCTGGGGCTATACGACAGCGGACCCCGCGCCGACGCAGTTCGATTCCGTACAGAAGTTCAAGGAATGGGGCTTCAAGGTCAGCCCGTTGATGGTGCGAGCGAAGTCGATCGACGACCTGATCGCGCATTACCACCGCATCGAGGAGCAGCGCTCCTCGCTCGGCTACGACATCGACGGCGTCGTCTACAAGGTCGACCAGCTCGAGCTGCAACGCCGCTGGGGTTTCGTCACCGGCGAGCCGCGCTGGGCGGTCGCCCACAAATTCCCGGCCGAGCAGGCAATGACGACCGTCGAGAAGATCGACATCCAGGTCGGCCGTACCGGCACGCTGGCGCCGGTGGCGCGGCTTGCGCCGGTCACGGTCGGCGGCGTGGTGGTCGAGAATGTCACGCTGCACAATGAAGACTACATCAAGGGTTTCGACAGCAACGGCCAGCCGATCCGCGACGGTATCGACGTGCGCATCGGCGACACGGTGGTGATCCAGCGGGCAGGGGACGTCATCCCTCAGATCGTCAGCGTCGTCGTCGACAAGCGGCCGGCCGGCGCGGTGCCTTATGAATTCCCGCATACCTGCCCGGTCTGCGGCTCGCCGGCGACGCGCGAGATCAACGAGAAGACAGGCAAGGAGGATTCGCGCCGGCGCTGCACCGGCGAGATGATCTGCGCCGCGCAGGCGGTCGAGAGGCTGCGTCACTTCGTGTCGCGCGGCGCGCTCGACATCGAAGGCCTCGGTGCCGAAAACATCGACCTGTTCTTCAATTCGGGGCTGGTGAAGACCGCCGCCGATATCTTCACGCTGAAGGACCGAAGGCCCGCCGTCACCAGGGCGCTGGCCGAGCGACGCGAGGAGCAGGCGAGGCTGCGCGAGGAAGCCTCCGGCAAGGCGCGCAAGAACGTGCGCAGCGTCGAGGAGCGCAATTATGAAGGCCTCGACAAGCTGTTTTCGGCCATCGACGCGCGCCGCGAGTCGGAGCTCGATCGTTTCATCTTCGCGCTCGGCATCCGCCATATCGGCGAGACGACGGCGGCCGTGCTTGCCCGCCAATTCTCGACCATCGAGGAACTGATCCGTGTCGGCAAGGAGATGGCGAAAGCGGAGGATCCGCACAGCGTCTTCCCGTCGATCAACGGCATCGGCGACACGGTGATAAACGCGTTGCGCGACTTCTTCGGCAATGAGCGAAATGACGATGTGCTGGACGCCTTGCTGGCGCAGGTTCATCCGAAACCCTACGTCATGGAATTCTCAGCCGGCAGCGAAGTCTTGGGCAAGACGGTGGTGTTCACCGGCTCGCTGGAAAAGATGACGCGTTCGGAAGCCAAGGCGATGGCGGAGCGGCTCGGCGCCAAGGTCGCGGGCTCGGTTTCGGCCAAGACCGACCTGGTGGTGGCGGGTCCTGGTGCCGGCTCGAAGCTGAAAGTTGCGAGCGACCTCGGCATCGAGGTGATCGACGAGGACACCTGGCTGCAGCGCATCGGCAGGGGCGGCTGATGACTGGCGCGTTCAAGGGTTTTGGGCCGAAGGCCATTCCGTTCCTGAAGGCGCTCGACTTCCACCAGAGCCGCGAGTGGTTCCAGGAAAACCGCGACCTTTACGACAGCGAGCTGCACGGGCCGTTCTGCGATCTGGTCGAGACGCTCACAGAGCGTTTCGAGGCGGCCAAGCTCGGCTTGCGCGGCGACCGCAAGAAATCGCTGTTCCGCATCAATCGCGACGTGCGCTTTTCCAAGGACAAGCGGCCCTACAACCGGCATCTCTCGGCGATCCTCTCGCCCGACGGCACCAAGATGGAGCAGGGCGTCTTCTATGTGCATATCGGGCTCGAGCGCTGCTTCGCGGGTGTGGCCTGGTGGCAGCCGGCGCCTGAATTGCTGCAGGCGATGCGCAAGGCGATCGTGACCAAGCCGGCCGCGTTCCGCGGCATGGTCTCGTCGCTCAACAAGGCCGGCCTCGCGCTCGATGCGGAAGACCGCCTGAAGCGGGCGCCGCGCGGTTTCGAGGATATCGGTGACGAGGATCTCGCCCAGGCGGTGCGCAGCCGGCATTTTGTGGTCCGGCACGAAATCGATCCGGCGACGATCCACTCGCCGGCGCTGGTCGACGATCTCGTCGGCTTCACGCTTGGCGCCAAGCCGCTGCTCGACTGGGGCAGGGCGATCCAGGGAACGGCCGTCGCGGCCTGACGCCGCCTCCGGCAGTCGCCGGGCTTACATCCGCATCAAGAGACCGCCATCGACGGCAAGCTCGATCCCGGTGATATAGCTCGCGGCGTCGGAGAGCAGGAAGAGCGCGGCGTTTGCCATGTCCTGCGGCGTGCCGATGCGGCCGAGCGGCGTATAATTCGCCACGGCGGCGCGCTTTTCGTCGGTGTCCCAGCGCGCCTGCAGCGGCGTCAGCGCCATGCCGGGGCAGATCGCGTTGGAGCGGATGCCGTCGCCGGCAAGCTGCATGGCAAGCGACTTCGACAGCGCGCAGACGCCCGCCTTCGAGGCCTGATAGGCATCCTGAGGCTTCGGATCGCCGCGATACCATTGAATGGTCGAGAAATGCACCATGGCGCCGCCGCGGCCGCCGGCGCGCATCTGCGGAACGACCGCGCGTACGGTGTGCACAAAGGACTTCAAATTGATATTGAAGACCTGATCCCAGACGTCGAGGTCCATCTCGAGCGCCGATTTGTCGCGACCGAACCACAATACGCCGGCGACATTGGCGAGATAGTCGATGCCGCCGCGCTCGCGGCCCGCCGCACCGATGGTCCGCTCCACGAAGGCCGCGTCGGTCAAATCGCCCTGGGCGAAGGTGAGCCGGTCGTCGTACGAGGTGAGGGAGGCCGGACGCGACTTGATGTCGATGGCGGTGACGGAGGCGCCGGCATCGAGCAGCGCCAGCGCGATCGCTTCGCCCATCCCGCCGCCGGCTCCGGTGACGACCGCATGCCGGTCCGTGAAATCATAGACGACCATTCATTTCCCCTCGGTTCTTGCTGCAAGGCGCGACGCTATCTCTGCGCCAGGGCGCGATCGTTCGACAATAGGGGCCGGCAAAAAATCCCATCCGACGCCGGGCAGGCGTCGCACATCAGGGACTTCGAACGGCAGCGCTATTTCGTCAGCTGAGCAGTGGAGAACTTCCAACGTTTTGCAACACCGGCGATCAGTTCCGCTGATCATTGGGTCAGGCGAATTGGTGTGACATTGAAAGCGACGCTCCCTAAATGAAACCGCTCTTAAGGCGCGTCGCGCTGAACGAATCCAGGCGACGCGCTTTAAGTCTTTTTGTTGATGCATGTCGTTGTCCCAGAACCGCTGCGCACTTCTGGGCGACATGCACGAGGAGCGGTGCATGGCAGCGGAAGCAATCTCTGAGGGCAGAACGGGCAGCGATTTCTGGGACGGCGTGCGGCTTTCAATGCCGGTCGTCGTTGCGTCGGCGCCGTTCGCGGTGCTGTTCGGCACGCTTGCGGTCGATAATGGTTTTTCCGTCCTCGAAGCCTTCCTGATGAGCGCGATGATCTATGGCGGCGCCAGCCAGATGGTCGGCATCGAGCTGTTCGGCCAGCACGTCGCGCCATGGTTGATCGTGCTGTCGATCTTTGCGGTGAACTTTCGCCACGTGCTCTATTCGGCCGGCATCGGCCGGCGCATCGCGCATTGGCCGCTGCTGCAGCAGGCGCTCGGCTATTTCATCCTGACCGACCCGCAATTCGCCATCGCCGAGGCGAGGGCGGAGTCCGGCCGTCCCGTCAGCTTCGTCTGGTATCTGGGGCTAGGCCTGCCGGTCTATGTGTTTTGGGTGGTCGAAAGCGGATTGGGCGCGGTGTTCGGCAAGCTGATCCCCGACACGCATGCGCTGGGCATCGATTTCCTTTTGCCGATCTATTTCCTCGGCCTGGTGCTCGGCTTTCGCAAACGGCCGCTCTGGGCGCCCGTCGTCGCCGCCAGCGCCGTCGCCTCGATCATCGCCTATCGAACCGTGGGCTCGCCCTGGCATGTCTCGATCGGCGCGGTCGCAGGCATCCTCCTGGCGGTGATCCTGCCGCCGCATCACAGCGGCGTGGGCAAGCGGCCATGAGCACGACCTTCTGGATCATCCTGGCCGGCGCCGTCGCCACCTATCTGACCCGTGTCGGCGGCCACCTCGTCATCTCGCGCTTTGAGACCATTCATCCGCGCGTCGAGGCCGGCCTCAACGCCGTGCCGGCCGCGGTGCTGACGACTTTGGTGGCGCCCGAGCTCTTGCATGCCGGGCCCGCTGAGTGGGCGGCGCTGATCGTCACTGTGCTGGTGTCGCTGCGCGGCGGCCTGATGGCGATGTTCTTGGCCGGTGCGGCGGCACTGATAATCGCGCGCCAGTTTGTAGGGTAGCTTTCTAACCTGCATGGTTGGCGCTGCCCCTCATTGCCCTGCCGGGCATTTCTCCCCGTAAACGGGGAGAAAGACGCTCACCTCAAATCTTGGCGTCGTGGGGCAGCGGCGCGGTGGCCTTCTCCAGCCAGGCCAGCGTTTCGCCGTCGACCATCGGGCCGATCTCGGAGAGCACCCGGGCATGATAGCGGTCGAGCCACTGCAATTCGTCCCGGTGCAGCAGGTCGGTGCGGATGAGCCGCTTGTCGATCGGCGCCAGCGTCAGCGTCTCGAAACCGTGCATGGCGATGTCGCCGCCTTCGATCTGCTCCGCCGGCGTGACCAGGATCAGGTTCTCGATTCGGATGCCGTAGGCGCCTTCCTTGTAGTAGCCCGGTTCGTTCGACAGCATCATGCCGGCCAGCAGCTTTTCTGTGCCGGTGCGGGCGATGCGCTGCGGCCCTTCATGCACGGCAAGGTAGGAGCCGACGCCGTGGCCGGTGCCGTGGGCGAAGTCGCAGCCATGCTTCCACAGCGCCACGCGGGCAACGGCGTCGATCTCCGAACCGCGCGTGCCGGCGGGGAAGCGCAGCGTCGAGATGCCGATCATGCCCTTCAGCACGAGGGTGAAGCGCTCGCGCATCTCCTCGGTCGGCTGGCCGATCGGCACGGTGCGGGTGATGTCGGTGGTTCCGTCCTGATACTGACCGCCGGAATCGAGCAGGAACAGCTCGCCGCTCTCAAGCTTGCGGCTGGTGGCGCGCGAGACGCGGTAGTGCATGATCGCGCCGTTTGGGCCGGCGCCGGAAATCGTGTCGAAGGAGACGTCGCGCAGCGGCATCTGCGTTTCCTCGCCGGTCTGCCGGCGCACCTCCTCCAGCTTGGTGACGACGGCGATCTCGTCGAGTGAGCCAGGCGGTTGGCGGTCGAGCCAGCACAGCAGCCTGGCGACCGCGGCGCCGTCGCGGCGATGCGCGGCGCGGCTGCCGGCGATCTCGGCCTGGTTCTTGGTCGCGCGGGGAATACGCGCAGGGTCGGCGGCCAAAACGACCGTGCCGCCATTGTCCTCGACCAGCATGCGGAGCTTCTCCGCCGCCAGCACCGGATCGAGCGCGATTTTCGCGCCACCCTTGGCGAGCTCGATGATCGCGGCTTCGAACTCGCCCGGGTCATGCGGATCGGCAAGCTGGGTGAGATAGGCCGCGACCTGGCGCGGGAATTTGCGCTGGTCCATGAACAGCTGATGCTTGCCGTCGGCGGCGAGGATGGCGAAGCCGAGCGCCAGCGGCGTATGCGGCACGTCGCCGCCCCGGATGTTGAAGGCCCAGGCAATCGAGGAAGGATCGGTCAGCACCGCATGGGTGGCGCCTTCCTTTTCGATCGCGCCCGCCAGCCGTTTGAGCTTGTCCTTGGCTAGCTCGCCGGCGAGGTTTTGCGGATGGATCTCGACAGGCGCACGCGGCGGTTCCGGCTGATCCGTCCAGATGACGTCGATGGGATTCCTGTCGAGCGGCACCAATGTTGCGCCGGATTGCTCGGCCGATGCCTTCAGCGCCTTGACCTCGCCGATCGTGTGCAGCCAGGGGTCGAAGCCGAGCCTTGCGCCCTTGCCGAGATTGTCCTTGATCCAGCTGGCCGGCGGATTGTCGATGAGGCTTTCGACGGTGAAGATCGACAGGTCGACCTCATTGCGCACCTGCAGCGTGTAGCGGCCGTCGACGAAGATGAAGGCGCGGTCGCGCAGCACGATGGCGACGCCGGCCGAACCCGAAAAACCGGTCAGCCACTTCAGCCGCGCCGAGCGGTCGGCGACATATTCGCCCTGGTGCTCGTCCGCGCGGGGAACAAGGAAGCCATCCAAACCATTCTCAGCCAGCCATTGCCGCAGCAGCGCCACACGCGGCTCACCGACGGCAGGATCACCAGCGGAATCAAAGGTCTGGAACATTTTTGGCCTCTCTTCGATGCTTGTTGCGAGCGTAGCGCATGACCCCGGAAATCGGAATCGATTTCGGCAGGGCCAGATCGGCTGGATGCAATCCGGCCTCAGTGCTTGAGGTGGATGGTCACCCAGCCCTCGCGATGCAAGGTGCGCACGTGGCGGAAGGCTTGGCCGACATAGGCCGAGATCACCGCGTCGCGCTGCCGGTCGAGGATGCCGGAGAGCACCAGCGAGCCACCGAGCCCGATGTGCTTGGCCATTTCGGGCGCGAGCCGCATCAGCGGCCGGGCCAGGATGTTGGCGACGATGAGGTCGAAAGGCGCGCGCCTGGCGAAGATCGGATGATGGAAGCCGGGTGCCGTCACCGTCTCGACCAGCGCCTTGACGTGGTTAAGGCGGGCATTGGCGGCGGCGACGCGGACGGCGACCGGATCGATGTCGGTCGCCAGCACCGGGATATGCGCGAGCTTGGCCAGCGCGATGGCGAGCACGGCGCTGCCGGTGCCGAGGTCGAGCGCATTGCGCGGCCGCTCGCGCAGCACCACCTGCTCCAGCACTTCGAGGCAGCCGGCGGTGGTGCCGTGGTGTCCGGTGCCGAAGGCAAGGCCCGCCTCGATCTCGATGGCGAGGTCGCCACTGCGACGCTTGGCCCGGTCGTGCGAGCCGTGGACGAAGAAGCGTCCGGCGCGGACCGGCTTCAGGCCTTCCAGCGAGCGCGACACCCAGTCCACGTCGGGAAGGACCTCGCGCTCGATCGCCTTCGGCAGGCCGAGACCCGCGAGGATATCCTTGACGCGCGCCTCGACGGGATCGACGTCGCCATCGGCATAGAGCGACACTTCGTGGATATCTTTTTCCTCGTCGAGCTCCAGCACGGCGATCGGCAGGCCGTCCTCCTCGAAGGCGGCGTCCAGTGCGGCAAAGATGCGGTCGGCCTCGAGCTTGTTGGCGGTGAAGTGGAGCCTAGTCTGGCCCATCAGGTCTGCCCACCCGCAGCCAGCCGCTTCAGCTTGGCTATCGCGGTGTCGGCGCTCTCGCCATAGGCGATGGTGCCGGCGAAATCGCCCTTGGCGTTGAGCAGCAGCACCGAGGCCGTGTGGTCCATCGTGTAGTCGCCGTCTCCGGTGTCGACCTTCTTCCAATAGATACCGAAGGCCTTGGCCATGGCGTGCACCTTGTCCGGATCGCCGGTGATGCCGGTGATGCGGTCGGAGAAGTTGCTGACATAGGTGTTCATCGTCTCCGGCGTGTCGCGTTCGGGATCGACGGTGACGAAATAGGCGTTGAGGTCCTTGCCGCTGTCGCCCATCGTCTTCAGCCAGCCGGCGAGTTCAAACAGTGTCGTCGGGCAGACTTCAGGGCAATGGGTGAAGCCGAAGAACACGACGCTGGGGTGTCCCCTGAAGGCGGCTTCGGTGATCGGCGCGCCTTTCTGGTCGACCAGCGTGAAGGGCGCGCCGAAGGGCTCGCCGCCATAGTGGCCCCGGTACCAGTCGAATGTCAGCCAGCCGATGCCCGCCGCCATCAGGACAAGAATGCCGACCAGGATTGAGCGCATCATCGGTGAATGTCCGTTGCTTTGGCTGGAAGCCAGTTTGGCGACAGTCTTAGCGGGTTGGCGCCGGGCGCGCAAAGATGTCGCGTTGCCGCAAGCGGCCGGGCGGGCCGATCGGCTTGCAAACGCCACGATCCTGTCCCACCTGACATCGGCAAACGTAAACCAAGGAGGCTTCCTTGCGAAAACTGATCGGCTTGTTCGCCGCCTGTCTTGCCCTGAGCGCCGGCGCGGCCATGGCTGACGAAGTGGGTAAAGTGGGTGTCGACTGGGTCGGCAACGACATCATGGTCGACGCGATCAAGGACCCGAAGGTCGACGGCGTCACCTGCCATGTCGCCTATTTCGACCGCAGCATCATCGACCGGCTGCATAAGGGCAACTGGTTCGAGGATCCTTCCGATTCGTCAATCTCCTGCCGCCAGACCGGGCCGATCACCATCGGCGACATCGACATGGGCGAGAGCGGCGAGGAGGTGTTCAAGCAGGGCCTCAGCCTGATCTGGAAAAAGCAGGTGGTGAACCGCATCTACGACAAGAAGAACGAGACGCTGATCTATCTGTCGCATTCGCGCCAGGTGCAGAACGGCTCGGCGAAGATGTCGGTCACGACCGTGCCGCTTTACGGCCAGAACGTGGTGTGGACCAAGGGCAAGCCGCAATAGCTTCCGACAGGCCTTGCCGGGACAGGCCGCGCTTGCGGGGCCGTCCCCGCCGGCGTAAAGCCCCCTTATGGATCGTCCTGAAAACCTCGTCCTCAAGGATCCCGAGCCGCGCATCCATCCGACCGCGGAGCTGAAGGCATGCAAGCTCGGCCGCTATGCCTCGATCGGCGAGCGGGTGATCCTGCGCGAGGTGAGCGTCGGCGATTTTTCCTATTTCGAACGCCATTGCGAGGCGATCTACACGACGATCGGCAAGTTCTGCTCGATCGCCGCGAACAGCCGCATCAACGCGCTCGAGCATCCGATCGAGCGGCTGACGCAGCACAAGGTCAGCTACCGGCCGAACGAGTATTTTCGCTGGCTGGGCGTCGACACGGCTTTTCGCGCGCGGCGGCAAGCAAAATCGGTCAGAATCGGCCATGATGTCTGGATCGGACACGGCGCGGTGATCATGCCGGGTGTCGCGATCGGCAACGGCGCGATCATCGGCGCCAATGCCGTTGTGACGCATGACGTCGCGCCCTACACGATCGTCGCAGGCGTTCCGGCAAAGCCGCTGCGCCGGCGGTTCTCGGCCACTGTCGCGGCGCGCATCGAAGCCCTCGCCTGGTGGGACTGGGCGCCCGAGAAACTGGCGAGCGCAATCCCCGACATGCAGGCCATGCCGATCGAAGCCTTTCTCGATCGTTGGGAAGAAACGCTCACTGACGCGGGCAGAACGCCGTCGAGCACATGACCGGCGCTGTCCGACCGGTCCCCTTCCGGGAATCAAATGCCCCTTCCGCCATGCGGGGGTGGCGCAGCGGAAGGGGCTGGAGGTAAACCGCCGTGAAGCGGAAGGAACAGGCTTTCGGCCTGCAACCGCACTATGACGCACAATCGGATAAGGTGTTTCTTCGCGCGCCTGCGCTTTCTGCGTGTATGCGATTGCGGCTGCGAAGGCGAAAATTCAATCCTCGGGAACCGGAGAAGGCGGCAGCTTGTTTCTTCGCAAATGCTTGAGCATCCACGGTCCAGGGAATTACATGATCGAGAAGGTTTTTACGAGGATAGCCAACCATGTGGCCCATCTGGCGGGTCTGCCGCCCACCTTTGCCGTCTGTGTGCTGATCGTGGTTATATGGGCGTTGAGTGGGCCGATCTTCGGGTTTTCGGATACTTGGCAGCTGGTCATCAACACCGGCACCACCATTGTCACCTTCCTGATGGTGTTCCTGATCCAGAACACGCAGAACCGCGACGGCGCCGCGATCCAGGCTAAGCTCGACGAGCTGATCCGCGTCAGCCGCGCCCACAACCGTTTCATCGGCATCGAGCACCTGACGGAGACCGAGGTCGAGGAAATACGCGCCAAATGCGAGGCGGCGGCAAAGCGGCACGACCGCAAAATCGCCGAAGCGGCGGCCAACAAGGCCGTGGCCGAAAAGAACGGCACCAAGGGCAATCGCAAGATCGCCCAGACGGCTGCAAAGAAAGCCGTCGGGGGCAAGAGCGGCTCCAAGAAGAAAGCCGCCGCGTGACCGGACTGTCAGCGGTACATGAAGGCCGCGAAGGCGTCCTTGTGGTCGGGATGCCAGCGCGACAAGGCAGGGCGGTTCTCGATGATGTCGCCGATCGCCCAGGCCATGCGTTTTTCATCCGTCGACCGTGCCACCTCGTTGTCGGGGCACAGGATGTAGAAGTCGTCGTCCAATAGCGATGTCAGCATGAAGTCGATCACCTGCTCGCCGGTCCAGGCGCCGGCGGGCTTTTCCGTCGCGCCTTCGGTCAGGCCAGTATAGGTGAAGCCCGGGATCAGCAGATGCGCCGACACCTTGGCTCCCGGCTCGTTGCGCAGCGCATGCGCCAGCCCTTCGGTAAAAGTCTTCACGCCGGCCTTGGAGACGTTGTAGGCGAGGTTGCCGGGCGGCGTGGTGATGCCCTGCTTGGACCCGGTGTTGATGATCAGGCCCGGGTTTCCGGCGGCGAGCATGCGCGGCGCGAAGGCTTCGACGCCATGCACGACGCCCCAGAAATTGATGTCCAGCAGCCGCTTCCAGGCGTCGCGGTTTTCCCACGGCTTGCCCGGATTGTTGCCGACGCCGGCATTGTTCATCAACACCGACACCGCACCGAAGGCGCCGTAAGCGAGGTCCGCCAGCCGGTCGACCTCTTCCGCCCTTGAGACATCGGTCGGGATTGGGAGGATGGCATCCTCGCCGCCGATCGCGGCGACCGCCTGCTTCGCCTGGTCGAGGCGCATGCCGCCGATGTCGGCAAGCACCACCTTCATGCCCATTGCCGCGAACCGTTTTGCGGCTGCAAGGCCGATGCCGCTGGCGCCGCCGGTGATCACGGCGACATTGCCGGAGGCGAAGGCGGGCAGGGCGGTCTGGATCTGGGCGTCGCTGGTCATGAGTTCCATCCTTGTTCGGGTCGGGCCGAACTTAACGCCGGGCGCAGCCGAGGCAAGGCCGGTTGGTCCCATCATTGACGGCAAAAGCCGCAACGGGTTGACGGCAAGAGCCGCAACGGGTTGACCATCGCAGCGCTCGCCGCGCATGTTGTCCCAAAAAGGAGTTCGGCATTTGACCGACTGGATCGGAATCCTGAAGGAGCAAACCGTCAACGGCGACCAGATGAGCCGCGAGGTGCCGAAGATGCTCGCCAATCCCGACATCAGCGAGACGCAGGTGAAGACGCTGTTTGCGGCGCTGGAGGAGCAGGCGGATTTCGCCGAGAAGCTAAGGCTGGCGCTGGAGAAATTCGGCCATGACTTTCCGATCATCAAGGCGGCCGAGAGGCTGGAGGAGCGCTATGCCGACCTTGCCGCCTCGGCGGCGGAAAAGCTGAAAACCATGCGGAAGTAAGCGTTATTTCTCGACCAACCGTTCGAAGCGCTTGTCCGGCACAAACCAGATGGTCGCTACAAGCACATAGATCGCCACGCTGATCCACTGGTTGAGGAAGCTGAGCAGGACGGCGGCGATATAGAGCGCCAGCGAGATCTTGCCTTTGTTGTCACGGCCGACGGCCTTGGCGAAGGTCGTGTCGGCGCCGTGCAGATGGCGCAGCTTGAGGACCAGGATTGTGTAGGCGACGGCGCAAAGCGCGAGGTCGATGCCATAGACGGCGACCGGTACGGGCGCGAAGTGGTTCTCTCCCATGAACGCGGTGGTTGCCGGCATCAGCGACAGCCAGAACAAAAGGTTCAAGTTGGCCCACAGCACGCGTCCATCGACGCGCTGCACGGTGTGGAACATGTTGTGCAGGTTGTTCCAGTAGATGCCGACATTGATGAAGGACAGCACATAGCAGAAGAAGACCGGCCACAGCGGCAGAAGCGCTGAGAAATCTTCGCCATGCGGCACTTTCAGCTCCAGCACCATGATGGTGATGATGATGGCGACGACGCCATCGGTGAATGCCTCGACCCGTCCCTTGCCCATGGTTCCTCCTCGTCGGCCGACAAAAGCTACGCGAGGATTTCGCACAAGACCATCCTGTCAGGATTGTCAGGAGGACGTTCGGTGGCTGGAACAGCGCCATTATACAGGCGTTGGGCTTGCAACCCCCGGAGGCTGCCATGACCAGCTACGCTCAAACCATGACGCGTGACAATGAGCTTGGCGGCGGCGCCGCAATGGCCGTCGTCGCCGCCATGATCGCTGCGCTTTTTGCCGGCAGCACCGCGCTGACGCCGCTTTACGTGATCTACAAGCAGGCCTTCGGCTTCTCGCAGGTCACGCTGACGCTGGTCTATGCTGTCTATGTGGTCGGCAATCTGGCGGCGTTGCTGTTTTTCGGCCGCCTGTCGGATGTCGTCGGCCGCCGCCCCGCCGCGCTAGCGGCGATGGGCGTTGCCGTGGTCAGTGCGTTATTTTTCCTGTTCGCCGAAAACCTCGCCTGGCTCGACATCGCCCGCATTCTCAGCGGGCTCGGCATCGGTGTCGGCGCGGGGGCGGGCACCGCCTGGCTGGCCGAGCTGATCGAAGGCAAGGACAAGTCACGCGCCGCCGTCATTGCCACCAGCACCAATTTTGTCGGCCTCGGGGCCGGCGCGCTCATGTCGGGGCTGCTCGCCCAATATGCGCCCTGGCCGCTCAGGCTGACATTCGCCGTCTATCTCGTCCTGCTTGCGCTGGTGACCCTGCTGATCTGGCGCACGCAGGAAACCGTCTCCAGGCCCGGACGGTTCTCCGAGGTCTCGCTGCGGCCGAGGCTTTCGGTTCCCGACGATATCCGCGCGCAGTTCGTGGCGCCGGCGGTGACCGGCTTCGGCGCCATGGCGCTGGTCGGCTTCTACGCGGCGCTGGCGCCGAGCATCCTGGCGCAGCAGCTGCATGTGATCAATCATGCCGAAGCCGGCGGGCTTTTCTTCGAGCTGTCGATTGTGGCGGCCATCACCATCGTCGGGACCACATGGCTCTCCAGCCGTTCCACCATGCTTGCCGCGCTGGTGCTGATGATCCCGACCGTGGCGCTGATCGTGGCGGCGCAGGTCTATGCCTCGATGGTCCTGATGATCGTTGCGACGGCGGTCTGCGGCGTGGCGGCGGCGCTCGGCTATCGCGGTGGCCTGCAAGTGGTGAATCAGATCGCGCCCGCCGACCGCCGCGCCGAGGTGGTCTCGGCCTTCTTCATCTGTTGCTTCTGCGGCAACGCGCTGCCGGTGATCGGTATCGGCATCCTGTCGAGCCTGGCGAACGCAACCATCGCAAGCTTGGCCTTTGCCGGCATGATCGTCGTCTTCTCGCTGGTGGCGCTTGGCTTCGGCGTTAAATACGCGCGGTAGCGGATTTTCACGTTTTCCTTTCGTCGCGGATTTTAGCCGTTCGGCGTCTCCGGCAGGAGCTGCGCGCGCTGGCGCGGCACGCCGAGGCCCGTGTCGGGCGGCTCGCCCGCGGCCGGCCGGTCCTCGATCATGTGCATCGTGCGCCAGCGGCCGAAGCGGTAGTAAGCGGCGGCGAGCGCCAGCGAGGCGATCGAACCCGCCGGAAAGCTCCACCACAGCGCCTCCTGGCCGATGACGCTGCGCATGGAATAGGCAAAGCCGGTGCGAATGATCAACACCGAGATGATCAGGATGATCAGCGGCGGCATGACGGCGCCGGTCGCGCGCACCGTGGCGAACAGCACGATCGTGACGCCGAACAGGACGAACGACCAGGACGCCACCTTGTTGATGTGGGCGGCGATGTCGATCGCGGCGCTGTCGGTGCTGAGGAAGAGGCTGAGCACCGCGCGGTCGAAGACGAAAAGCAGCGCCACCAGCGCGCCGGTCAGCACCAGGTTGAAGCCGACGCCCGACGCCGCGACCCTGCCGATGCGGTCCCAGCGCCCGGCGCCGACATTCTGCGCCGCCATCGAGGAAACCGCGGCGCCGATCGCCAGAGCCGGCATCTGGATATAGGTCCAGAGCTGCGCGGCGATGCCGTACGCGGCGGCGACCTGGGAGCCGTAGGAATTAACGATGCCCATCACGGTCAACGCCGCCGCCGAGATGACGATCATCTGCAGGCCCATCGGAATGCCCTTGGAGACGACGATCCGCAGCAATGTCGGGTCGGGCCGCAGCAGCGCGAGATCGCTGCCCGCCAGCCGCAGCGGATGTTTGCGCACATAAAGCACGATCAGGATGGCGATCACGCTCACCGTCTGGCCAACAAGCGTCGATGTTGCCGAGCCGGCGATGCCGAGTTCGGGGAAGGGGCCGATGCCGCGGATCAGCAGTGGATTGAGCACGACGTCGAGCACGACCGCCAGCGCCATGAAGACGAACGGCGTGCGCGAATCGCCGGCGCCGCGCAGCACGGTCATGACGAAGGACAAAAGGTTCATCATCGGCACGGCGATGAAGATGATGCGTAAATAGGCGCGCGCCAAAGGCAAGGCATCGACCGGCGTGCCGAGTCCGGTCAGGATGACGTCGACCCAGATCCAGCCGCAGACGGCGAACACGACCGAGACGAGAAAGAAGAAGGTGGCGCTGGTACCGACGATGCGCTTCGCCTCGGGCAGGTCGCGGGCGCCGACCGATTGCGCCACCAGAATGGTCGCCGCCATGCCGATGCCGAAGACGGTGCCGAGAATGAGGAACAGCACCAGATTGGCGTTGGAGGTCGCCGTCAGTGCCGCCTCGCCGAGGAAGCGGCCGACCCAGACCGCGTTGATCGAGCCGTTGAGCGACTGCAACACGTTGGAGCCCAGCACCGGCAGTGCGAACAACAGCAGCGTGCGCGGAATGGGGCCGCTGGTCAGGTCGCCGGTCCGCCGCCGGGTGGTCTGTTTGTCATCCATGTTGTCACCCATGGTGGTGAGGCCGAAACTGAATCAGGCCCGCGATGCTATCGCAGGCCTGATGTTCATGCATCCCTTCAGAAAAGGCGTCGGCTGCCGCGGCAGCCGATCCTATCCCATTACTGAGTGGTGTTTCCAGAAAGGCCGGGGAGTGTGACCTGATAGACCAGGAAGGTGGTGTCGACATCGGCGCCGTCCTCGGCTTTGTACGCAGCGCCGACCTGGAACCGTCCTGGGTGAGGAAGTCATTGTCGTTGGCGACGAACAGGAAATAGTCGTCGGGCAGCTTCGGATCGAGCACCGGCGCCAGCGACATCGCCTCCCACTTCTCCGAGAGGTTGTTCTTGTCGTTCGGCGCGCCATTGTGCAGGCCGAAACGGCCGAGCTCGCCCTTGTCGTTGATGTCGATAAACGGCGTCAGCTTCGCCGGCGTCACCGACGCATCGAGCATGCCTTTCGGCGCGACCGGCTTGTCGGCGGCGTCGAACGGGCCGTTGGCGATATCGGTGGCGGCGGAGAGGTCGACGATCTCGATCTTGCGGTAGAGCGATTCATCGCCCTTGACGCCCTGACCGTTGCCTGAGTCGCGCGCCAGCATCAGGAAGCTCTTGTCGGAGAGCGCGACGATCTCGCTCTGAGCGGCCACCTTGGTCTTGCCCTTGGCGTCCGTGAACACCGGCAGCGGCACGACATATTCATGCGCCAGCTTGAGATGGGCGAGATCGGAAGCGTCGTAAACCAGCGCGCGGGTGTTCTGGCGGGTCGAGCCGGAATCGCCGCCGTCCTGGCGGGGCGCCGACTGCAGCACGGCGATCAGGAACCTGCCGTCCGGCGTCATCGACATGCCTTCTAGGCCCTGGTTGTTCTGGCGACCGGTTTCGGGATCCTTCGGATCGGGCTCGGCAGCGCCCGGGCCCGGGTTGTCGGACGCGAAGTTCGGCTTGCCATGGCGCATCGGCACCAGCGCCGCGGGCGGTTGCGTCGCCGACATCAGACGGCCTTCGGCCGAGAAGCGGTAGATATTGGGACCATATTCGTCCGAGATGAACATCGTGCCGTCCGGCAGCCGCACGATCGCTTCGTCGTCCAGCGCCAGCTTGCCATTGGCCTCAGGCAGGATCGGCATGTCGCCAGCGGCGGCGCGCACGCCGTTCGACGGATCGAGGCCGGTGGCGTCGGCGCCCTTGTCGTCGGTCAGAAGCATCGTGTCGGCGAGCGTCGCCTTGACGCCCGACTGTTCCTGTCCGGCGGCGGGTGCCGCGCCAGGAGCGGTCGGGGCCAGCTCGATGGAGATGGTGTTGAGGCGCGGGCGATAGTCAGTGGTGCCGACGACATTGTAGCCGCGGTCCGGCAGCAGCCAGAGCGAACCCTTGTAGGTAGCCCCTTCACGCGTCCAGGATTTGGTGTCGATCGCCATGCCCGAACCTGAACCGAAGGTCTCGCCGAACTTGTCCTTCTGGTTGGCCGGGATGCGGCCGATGCCGATGAGTCCCTTGTTGACGTAAGCGACGCCGTCGGCGAGCGCCGGCGTCATGGCGGTAAACAGGACAAGTGCCGCGCCGAGCGCGACGGTTCGGTTGAGATGTTTCATCGATATCCCCTTCTTGACGAGCAGAGCGGCCTGGAAGGAACGCGCATCGGCGATGCGGCGAGCCGGTTCCCGTCGAGTGCGGTCTAGGACGTGAACGTGATGGTTGCGTGACAGTTTCCTTCTCCCCTTGTGAGAGAAGGTGGATCGGCGCGTAGCGCCGAGACGGATGAGGGGTGTTCCAGCGGAGTGAGACGTCTGCGTTCCCTGGAACACCCCTCATCCGTCGCCTTCGGCGACACCTTGCTCCCACAAGGGGAGAAGGGAAAGCGCCTCCGCTCAATCGCTCTCTCTTGCGATCAGTTCCAGCGGCCAGACTTCGCGGATGATGCGCGTGCCTTCGGGGCCGGCGAAGGCGGAAAGCGAAGCGAGCAGCATCTCGGCCAGCCGCCGGCCCATGGGCTCCAGCGACGGACGGAAGGCGGTCAGCGTCGGCGAGAAGTAGCGGCAGAGCGGCGTGTCGACGATGACGATCACGGCCATGTCATGGCCCGGCTTGATACCCATCTCGGCCAGCGCCTTGCAGCCGCCGAGCGCCATCGCGTCATTGTTGAAGATGATCGCCGTCGGCGGGTTTTTGGAGCGCATTACTTGCGGCGTCACCTGGTAGCCGCCGGTCTCGTTGATGAAGCCATCGGCGATCAGGTTGGGGTCGACCTCGATACCGTGCCGCTTCAGCGCCTTGCGGTAGCCGTCGAGGAACAGGTAGCCGAAGTTGAGATCAAGCGAAGGGCGGATGGCGGCAATGCGGCGGTGGCCGCGCGCGACCAGCCGGTCGACGGCTTCATCACCCGCCCTCTCGAAATCGATATCGAGTGAAGGATACGTGTCGCCGCCGGACTGACTTCGGCCAAGCGTGGCGAAGGGAAAGCCGGCCTTGCTGAGATAGTCGATCCGATCGTCTTCCCTTCGCGTATTGGCCAACACGACCGCGTCGGCCCGGCGCGTCTCGACCACGCGGCGCAACCGCTCCTGCTGATATTGGCCCGGCTCACCCATGACGACCATCAAATCCAGGTCATGCTCGGCGAGCCGCGCCTGCAGGCCGGTCAGGAACGGGATGAAGAACGGCTCGCCATATTGCTGGTCGCCGGGATGCGGCTGCAGCATGAAGGCGATGGAACGGGTGGCGCCCTGGCGCAGGCTGCGGCCTGACTGATTGGGCGAATAGTTCAGCTTCCTGGCTGCTTCGAGCACACGTTGGCGTGTGTCGGCATTGACGTCGGCACGGCCGTTCAGCGCCCGCGACACGGTGCCGATCGAGATGTTCAGGTGACGCGCGAGATCGTGGATGCTGGACGCCAAGGACGGATTCTCCCCCTGCCTTGGCTAGCACCGGCTGCCGCTCGGGCCAAGGCTTCGGGACGATTTTTGCAAGCAGCCGGTTGACATTCTACGCCATCGGGTGTGTTGTCGTAAACGTTTACGGAAAAACGTTTACGGTGACGCCGTGGACGCCGTGACATCCGGTCTGGAGGGACCGGCGGAGGAGGAGCGCTGGATGATGAAGGTCGTCCTGGCCGGGTGCGGAGCGATGAGCAAGCACTGGCTCGATGCCGTGAAGCAGATCGACGAGCTCGCCGTTGTCGGCGTCGTCGACCTCGATGCCGAGCGGGCCCAGGCGAGGGCGCGCGAATACGCGCTCACCAACGCCGTCATCGGCACCAACCTCGACGCCGTCCTCGACCAGACCAAGCCCGATGCCGTGTTCGACGTCGTGGTTCCCGCCGCGCGCCGCGAGGTCGCGCTTTCGGCCTTCGCGCACAATTGCCATCTGCTCACCGAGAAGCCGCTGGCCGACAGTCCCGACAATGCGCGCGCCATCGTCGAGGCAGCGCGCCGCGCGGGGCGCATCCACGCCGTCGTCCAGAACCGCCGCTATGTCGCCAATGTCAGGCGCATCAGGCGCTTCCTGGACTCCGGCGTCATCGGCAAGCCGACCAGCATCCACGCCGACTTCTTCGTCGCGCCGCATTTCGGCGGTTTTCGCGAGGAGATGGCCCATGTGCTCCTGCTCGACATGGCGATCCACACGTTCGATGCCGCGCGTTACATGGTCGCCGGTGAGCCGGCCAGTGTCTATTGCCAGGAATGGGAACCCGTGAATTCCTGGTACAGGCAGGGGTCGTCGGCCAGCGCCGTCTTCGACCTCGGCGGCGGCAAGATCTTCACCTATGCCGGCTCCTGGTGCGCCGATGGTTTCCGCACGAGCTGGGAGGGAAGCTGGCGCATCGTCGCCGAGCGCGGCAGCCTTTTGTGGGACGGCCATGACGGGCTGAAGGCGGAGGTGATTGCGTCGGGCCGCGACGGGATCATCGACAAGACCCAGCCCATCGCAGTGCCGCCGCTCGATCCCGCCGACCGTGTCGACGGCCATGTCGGCATCATCCGGGATTTCATGCACGCGATCGAGACCGGCGTCGAGCCGGAGACGCGCGGCGCCGACAACATCAAAAGCCTGGCCATGGTCTTCGGCGCCATCGAGAGCGCGGAGAGCGGGCGGCGCGTGACAATCGCCAAGGAAGCACAGTGATGGCAAACCCGCTTCTCGATATCAGGATCGGCACCATGGTGCGGGCCAATCTCGACGATCCGGCGGCCTATGTCAGGCAGATCCTGCCGCTCGGCTTCGAGAGCATCCAGCCTTTCTTCTGGCAGACACTGGGCGGCAAGGACCTGAAGCGCCTGGCGGGCGAGATCCGCGAGGCGATCGGCGACGCCGATGTGACCGTGTCCTCGATCGGGGTGTTCGGCAACCCGCTCGAGAATGGAGAGGTCGATCGCGGTGTGCTGGCAGCCTGGGAGACGGTGATCGACAATGCGCATCTGTTCGGCGCTTCGACGGTCAGCGGCTTCACCGGCCGCATCCGCGGCAAGAAGCTGACCGACAGCCTGCCGCGCTTCCGCGAGGTGTGGGGCCCGCTAGCCAAGCGTGCCGCCGACAAGGGCGTGCGCATCGCTTTCGAGAATTGCGCGATGGACGGCAACTGGGCGAGCGGCGATTGGAACATCGCGCATAACCCGGATGCCTGGGAGCTGATGTTCAACGAGTTGCCAAATGACAATCTCGGGCTGGAATGGGAACCCTGCCACCAGCTTGTCTATTTGATCGATCCGATCCCGCAGATCCGCAAATGGGCGCCGCGCATCTTCCACGTCCACGGCAAGGACGCGACGGTGCGCTGGGACGTCATCCGCGAGCATGGCGTGTTCGGCCGCCTGCCATTCGTGCAGATGCGCACGCCGGGCTTCGGCGACAGCGACTGGACGCGGGTGATCAGCGAGTTGCGGCTGGCCGGCTACAAGGGCGCCATCGACATCGAGGGCTGGCACGACCCGGTCTATCGCGGCGACCTCGAGATCACCGGACAGGCGCGTGCGCTCGACTATCTGAAGCAATGCCGGGGAGGGAACAGCTACCTGCCCAATCCGGCTTGAGGCCAGGTTCGATGTGAGGATCGGCCGGCGGGAGGAGCCGGCCGACCGAGGACGCAGATCAATTCGAAACCCTCTATCGGGAGGGGTCTAAAAGGGAGGAACGTGCATGACGACCAGAAGGACTGTTCTGCGCTCGACCGTCGTGGCGGCTGCCACGGCGCTCTGCGCCTCGATCTCTGCCTTGCCGGCGCACGCGCTCGACGCGCAATGGTGCAAGGACGTACACATCCGCTTCTTCGTCGGCGGCGCCGAGGGCGACGCCTTCGGCACCATCGTCTATAATGGCGCCAAGCAAGCGGCGGCCGATCTCGGGCCGAAGGTCGACTACATCTTCTCGCAGTGGGACGTCGAGAAGATGGTGCAGCAATTGCGCGAGGCGGTCGCGGTCAAGCCGCAGGGCATCGCCATGATGGGCCATCCGGGCGATGCCGCGATCATGCCTTTGGCCGAACAGGCGCATAAGGACGGCATCAAGATGATGTACCAGAACGTGCCGGTGCCGAAGGTGGTGGCGGCGTTCGGCGGCGGCTATGTCGGCGCGCAGCAGGAGCAGCAGGGCCGCGCGCTCGGTGTCGAGGCGTTCAAGCTCGGCAAGCTCAAGTCCGGCGACAAGGCGATCATGATCGGTCCGTTCGAGAATGAAAGCCGCGGCGCACGAGAGCGTGGCACGGTGGCGGCGCTGAAGGAGGCGGGCGTCGAGGTGATCCAGCTCTCGTCGCCGCCGAGCGGCGAATGGGCATCGGATCCCAACCTCGCCATTCCGGTGATCACCGCGGCGCTGCTCAACCACCCCGACGTCAAGGCGGTCGGCTATCCCGGCGGCCAGATGCTCGGCAACGTCGCGACCTATATGCAGGCGGCAGGCCGCAAGCCCGGCGACATCTTCAACTTCGGCTTCGACACCAGTCCGCAGATCGTCGAGGGCTTCAAGGGCGGCTGGGTGCAGCTGACGGCCGACCAGCAGCCGTTCCTGCAGGGCTATCTGCCGATCCTCAGCCTCTGCCAGCAGGTGGTGCTGGGGCTGGCGCCGATGAATGTCGACACGGGCGCTGGCTTCGTGACGCCGCAGAACTACGAGATCGTCTCAGAGCTCGCCAAGCAGGCGTTGCGCTGACCTCCCAGGCAGCCGGCCGGGCTTGCCCCGGCCGGCTGGACCGCCGGCGACGAGGCCGCCGAACAGACATTGCAAGCGAGGATCGCATGGGCGAACGCATCATCGAACTGCGCGACATCAAGAAATCCTACGGCCAGGTCTATGCGCTGGGCGGGGTCAACCTCAGCGTCGACCGCGGCGAGGTGGTCGGCCTTATCGGCGACAACGGCGCCGGCAAGTCGACGCTGATCAAGATCCTGTCCGGCGTGGTCAAGCCGACCAGCGGCGAGATCCTGGTGCGCGACAAGCCGGTAACCGGGTGGAGCGCGGCGCGCTCGCGCGACGCCGGCATCGAGACGGTGTTCCAGGACCGGGCGCTGGCCGTGCAGCAGACGATCGTGCGCAACATCTTCATGGGCCGCGAACTGACCAGCTTCATGGGCTGGCTGAAGGTCGACAAGGAGATCGAGGAGGCGAGCCGGCTAATGCGCGAGATCGGCTTCACCTCGAAGGTGTTCACGCCGCACTCGATCGTCGGCCAGCTTTCCGGCGGCGAGCGCCAGGGCGTGGCGATCGCACGCGCCATCTACAAGCAGGCGGAACTGATCATCCTCGACGAGCCGACGACGGCGCTGTCGCTGACTGAGACCGCCAAGGTCTTCCACTTCGTGCGCCAGGTGCGGGCGAGCGGCCGCTCGATCCTGTTCATCGGGCACAACATCCACCATGTCTTCGACATTGCCGACCGCTTCGTCGTGCTCGACCGCGGCAAGGTGGCGCTCGCGGCCGACCGCAACGAGGTCAAGTCGGCGGAAGACCTCATCAACTTCATGGAAGACGTAGCACACCCCGGCGGATTGCCGGGACTGCACGAGGACGCGGAGCAGGGAGCGCAATGAGCAAGGCGATGGAACCCGATCTGCAAACGCCTCTGGGAACGGCAAGCGGCAAGGTAGCCAAGGGACCGGCCAAGGAATGGAGCCATCCGTCCAATCACTGGCTGCGCGGCTTCGTCCTCGACAACCGCGCCTCGCTCGGCACGCTCGCCGTGTTCATCGTCATGATGGCGGTGTTCATGATCGCCAACCCGACCGTCTTCACCACCTGGTATCTCTACAGCTCCGTGTTGACGACGCTTCCCGTCGCGCTGTTCGTGGTCGTGCCGCTGGTCTTCGTCGTCACCTGCGGCGAGATCGACCTGTCATTTCCCGCGACAATGGGCTTTGCCTCCTGGGTCTTCGCGCTGGTCGTGCAGGCCGGCTACGATCCGTTTATCGGCATCGCGGCGGCGCTCGTCACCGGCACGCTGCTCGGCTTCCTGGTCGGCTCGCTGGTCGTCTATGGCGGCCTGTCGTCGCTGATCGCCACGCTCGGCATGAACTTCCTGCTGCGCGGGCTGATCCAGATCATCAACGAAGGCAGGTCGACGGCGCTGACCGGCCTTGCCGACAGCTCGGCCTACAAAATCTTCTCCAGCCAGGTCTGGGGCATCCCCGTGCAGGTCTTCTGGGCGATCGCCTTCGTCGTCTTCTCGGCACTGCTCTACAACCGCCACCGCTTCGGCGCGCAGGTGAAAGTGGTCGGCGACAATCCCGACAGCGCCAGGCAAATGGGCATCGACGTCAAACGGGTTCGGGTGAAGGTGTTCGTCTTCGTCGGCATCGGCGCGGCGATCGCCGGCACGTTTTCGGTGATGATCAATTTCACCTGGTGGCCGACGGCAGGCGACGGCTATCTGTTGCCGGTGCTGGCCTCGGTATTCGTCGGCGGCACGCCGACCTGGGGCGGCATCGGCACGGTGGTCGGCGGCGCGATCGGCGCGGTCACCGTGTCATTCATCCAGACCGGCGTCGTGGCGGCGGGCCTGAGCGGCTTCTACGTGCAGTTCTTCAACGGGCTGATCATCATCCTGTCGCTGCTCGGCCATAAGTGGAACCAGGCAAGGTACAGGTAGCTCACCCGAACTCAGAGACTGGAACCAACTGTCGTCAGCGCTCTAGCGCCAGTCAAACAGTGGCGTCTCGCTCAGTGGTGTTTCTTCCGCAGCGGGAGCTTCAGCCTTTTCTTTCCGAAGTGCTGCCTCTAGAATTATTTTCGCTTCTTCCAGCGCGAGCAAAAATTCATCAAGGCACTCGCGAAGTTCATTTCTTGAGAGAAGCTCAAAATCACCGCGTCTCCAGACCAGAGGCTGGCGCTTAGCTGCATCACCTTTCCCAACTTTTGGGAAGCAGAGAAATTCGCCAGGAGATTTTCTAAAGTCGGTCAGCGAGAAGACCGCGTCTTCGAAAATTGTGGCAAGCAGACGCATTTGCCATTTGGTCAGTGGGAAATTCGCCCAACCCACAGTGAAAATGGGAACCTGTAGTCCATTCTCAACGATGGTAATCAGGGGCTTGACGGGAACGACAAGACCCTTACCAACTCGAAATGGTTCAACTATTTCGTCAAAACAGGGCTTGCCGAAGTAGCCTCTATTTTCATCGTAATCATAAAACGCCGTAACATATTCGGCAACAATGCCGCGGCTATTTGCGCGCCCTTTGGACATTGCCGCGATTAACGCGGTTCGCCGATCTAAACCATAAACAATTCGATCTCGAATAATCGGCGACGCTGCAGAATATGTGGTGGTCGGAACACCCGTTGCGAACCGGACGAGTTCCTTGGTAGTTCGAACACGATCAGGGAAAACGTAACGAACCCAATTGTGAGCGTAGGGAGGCCTGCTAAGTTTGCTTATCTGCACGAGCGTTCCTCATTAATGTCGGGTTTGCCTTAAAAAGTATCGCTGGATGAGATCGTCGGTTATCTCCATTCCAGGATTGCTCCTCCCCGAAGCATTATACACTAGATCCCACGGTCCACCCTTTTCGTGAGACATATTAACGAGTTTAGTTGCCCCCAAGCGAATGTATTTATCAATCAGCGGATGCAGGAAAGTTTCATCTGAATTACTCATGGTCTCGTATACGGGCGCTCTCTGTAGAGACTTTAAGTCTAAGCTGGTGGCCCTTGCACTAATACCTGAAGCGCCAAAGCGCTTAAACTCTGAGTATATTTCTCTAATTACTGGACCGTAGTCCCATGCTTCTATCTTTGCATCAATTAATGGTCTGTCAAAATTTGCCAGATATATAGAATGCAAAAAATAGATTATCTTGTTGATTTCAAGATTGGTAATTCCAAGCCCCTCGGCGTCCGCACGATCAAGCACCAAATTTGCAATATATCGTGAGTCGTAAGCCATGCAAGCGATTGTACCCTATTTGTTCCTTTAGGCTAACAAATCGATAAGCCCCTCACACCGCGGCCACAAATCCGTCCAGCACGCGTTTCTGGCCGGCCTTGTCGAAGTCGATGGTGAGCTTGTTGCCGTCGATGGCCGCGATGTTGCCGTTGCCGAATTTCTGGTGGAAGACGCGGTCGCCGACATTGAAGGCGGACGGCGTGTCGGCGACGGATTTGGCGACCAGCTCGCCCTCGATGGTACGGCCTTTCACGCTGGTGCGGCCGGCCCCGTAGCCTGAATCGGTCTCGCCATAGCCGATACGCTCGACCTGGTGGCCCGAACGCGTGCCCCAGTTGCGGTCGGTCGCCTCGGTGCGGTTCGCCTGCGCGCGTTCCCAGCCGGGCGTTGCATAGGTGTTGGAGAAGCTGCCCTGGTCCTTGGCGCCGATATTGTCGAAGCGCGAGGCGCCGTAGGGGTTCTGTCGTCCGCCGCCGCGCCCGGAAGCGAACGAGCCGCCGCCATAGGGATTGCCGTAGCCGCCGTAGCTGTTGCCGCTGTCGGCGATATCGATATGGGTTTCGGGCAATTCATCGACGAAGCGCGACGGGATCGTCGATTGCCACAGGCCGTGAATCTGTCGGTTGGAGACGAACCAGATATGCAGGTTCTTCTTGGCGCGCGTCAGGCCGACATAGGCGAGCCGGCGCTCTTCCTCGAGGCCGGAGCGTCCGCCTTCATCCAGCGCGCGCTGATGCGGGAACAGGCCTTCCTCCCAGCCGGGCAGGAAGACGGTCTCGAATTCGAGGCCCTTGGCCGAATGCAGGGTCATGATCGAGACCGCATCTTGCGATTCGCCCTGCTCGGCCTCCATCACCAGCGCGACATGCTCGAGGAAGGAACGCAGCGATTCATACTCCTCCATGGAGCGGATCAGCTCCTTGAGGTTTTCCAGCCGCCCGGGCGCCTCCGCCGAACGGTCGTTCTTCCACATGTCGGTGTAGCCGCTCTCCTCCAGGATGGTCTCGGCGAGCTCGGTGTGCGGGGTGGCTTCCAGAGCCTTCTGCCAGCGCTCGAAATTGGCTGCGACCTCGCGCAGCGCCGCGCGCGGCTTCGGCTTCAGCTCGTCGCTTTCGGCGAGCGTCGCGGCGGCCTCCAGCATGGGGATGCGCATGGCGCGGGCCGTATCGTGGATCTGGCGGATGGTGGCTTCGCCCAACCCGCGCTTCGGCACGTTGATGATGCGCTCGAAGGCGAGGTCGTCGCCGCCATTGGCGACGACGCGGAAGAAGGCCAATGCATCGCGGATTTCCAGCCGCTCGTAGAAGCGCGGGCCGCCGATGACGCGGTAGTTCAAGCCCAGCGTGATGAAACGGTCTTCGAAGGCGCGCATCTGGAAGGAGGCGCGCACCAGGATCGCCATGTCATTGAGATTGTGCTTCTGCCGCTGGTAGGCCTCGATGGCGTCGCCGATGGCCCGCGCCTCTTCCTCCGAGTCCCAGGCGGCGTGGACGTGAACCTTGTCGTCCTCGGGGTCGTTGCGATCGGTGAACAGCGTCTTGCCGAAGCGGCCCTCATTGTGGGCGATGAGGTGCGAGGCCGCGCCCAATATATGCGCGGTGGAGCGATAGTTGCGTTCCAGCCGGATGATGGTGGCGCCCGGGAAATCCTTGTCGAAGCGCAGGATGTTGTCGACCTCGGCGCCGCGCCAGCCATAGATCGACTGGTCGTCGTCGCCGACGCAGCAAATATTTACGGCACTGGCTCCAATCTCCCCCCTTGTGGGGGAGATGTCGCCGGAGGCGACAGAGGGGGGCGCTGTCCCGCCGGCCTTTCCGCCTGAAAGATTGGAGGCGTCGCGATCCTTCGCGCCCCCCTCTGTCCTGCCGGACATCTCCCCCACTTGGGGGGAGATTGGCCTGCCGCCGGCGTCAGCGCCTTTGCGCCCGGAATTGGGGCGCTGCGCCAGCAGCCGCAGCCACATGTATTGCGCGGTGTTGGTGTCCTGATACTCGTCGACCAGTATGTATTTGAACCTGCGGTGGTATTCCTTCAGCACGTCCGGATAGGCGCGGAAGATGCGGATCGGATGGTAGAGCAGGTCGCCGAAGTCGCAGGAGTTCAGCGTCTGCAGCCGTTCCTGGTAGGCCTTGTAGAGTTGGCGGCCCTTGCCGTTGCCGAAGCTGCGCGCATCGCCTTCCGCTATTTCGTCCGGGCCAAGGCCCTTGTTCTTCCAGTTGTCGAGCATCTGGGCGAAGGTCTTGGCCGGCCAGCGCTTGTCGTCCAGCCCCTCGGCCTGGATCAGCTGCTTGATCAGCCGCACCACGTCGTCGGTGTCGAGAATGGTGAAATCCGATTTCAGCCCGGCGAGCTCGGCGTGTCGGCGAAGCAGCTTCACGCCGATCGAGTGGAAGGTGCCGAGCCAGGGCATGCCCTCGACATTGCCTTCGCCGATCAGGATGCCGATGCGCTGCTTCATCTCGCGCGCGGCCTTGTTGGTGAAGGTGACAGCCAGGATCTGCGAGGGAAAGGCCCTGCCGGTGGCAAGGAGATGGGCAATGCGCGTGGTGAGCACCCGCGTCTTGCCGGTGCCCGCGCCGGCCAGCACCAGAACCGGGCCTTCGGTCGTCTCGACGGCGAGGCGCTGCTCCGGGTTCAGGCCCTTGAGATAATCGGGCGCGCCGTTCTGGCCGCTGCGGGCGGCCATGGCGCGCGCGGCTATGCCGGATGGAGCCGCTGCCGGCCGCGCATTCGGTTCATCGAAAAAAGGCATGTCCTCGGAAAAGCCCGACATCGCCCCCGAATGTAGTGATTCGGCAGCGAAAGACCAGAACTGTCTACGTTTTGTTCTAGTTTCGCGTGTCTGGCCCCAACTTGACAGCCGGAGCGGGTGAGGGAAAGCTGACGGCAGGGCAGGGACGGCTCGCCGTCGCCTGAGAGCGGCCGCGAAGGCGCAACAGTCGAAGGAGCACCGTCTTGGCTGTCACCATCACCTCCCTCGTCCTCTTCCTCATCGGTCTCATTCTCGGCGGCGGCGGCATCTGGCTCATCGCGCTGGGCGGCAGTTGGTACTATCTGGTCGCCGGCCTGGTCTTCCTGATCACCACCTGGCTGCTGTTCAGGCGCCGGTCGACCTCGCTCTGGCTCTACGCGCTGTTCGTACTGGCCACGCTATCTTGGGCGGTCTGGGAAATCGGCTTCGACTGGTGGCAGCTCGGCCCGCGCGGCGGCGTCATCGTGCTCATCGCCCTGTGGCTGCTGACGCCGTGGGCAAGGCGGGGCTTGCTCGGGCCGGACGGACGCGCGCCGCTGATCCTGGCCGTGCTCGCCTCGCTCGCGGTCGCCGGTTATTCGATGACCGCCGATCCCATGGATATCGGCGGCACGCTGGGCACCGAAAAGGCGGCGACGGCCGCCAATCTCGGCGGCGACATGCCGGCGGGCGAGTGGCAGTTCTACGGCCGCACGCCTTTCGGCCAGCGCTATTCGCCGCTCGACCAGATCACGCCGGACAATGTCGCCAAGCTGCAGCCTGCCTGGACCTATCGCACCGGCGACGTGAAAGGCCCCGACGATATCGGCGAGACGACCTATCAGGTGACGCCGCTGAAGATCGGCGACGCGCTGTTCATCTGCACGCCGCATAATTTCGCCATCGCCATCGATGCCGCGAGCGGCAAGGAGAAGTGGCGCTACGACCCGAAGATCAAGCTCGACCCCAACCGCCAGCACCAGACCTGCCGCGGCGTGTCCTACTATGCCGACGCCAAGATCGCCGTCGGCCAGCCTTGCGCCGCACGCATCTACCTGCCGACCTCCGACGCCCGGCTGATCGCGCTCGACGCCGCGAACGGGCAGGTGTGTCCGTCCTTCGCCGACGGCGGCACGCTCAACCTGATGGCCAACATGCCATATCCGAAATCGGGCTACTACTATTCGACGTCGGCGCCGCTGATCGTCGGCGGCAAGATCATCGTCGGCGGCGCGGTCAACGACAATTACTCGACCGAGGAGCCGTCGGGCGTCATCCGCGCCTTCGACGTCAACACCGGCGCGCTGCTATGGAACTGGGATTCCGGCAATCCGGATGTGACGATGCCGCTGCCCGCCGGGCAGACCTACACCCACAACTCGCCCAACATGTGGTCGACCGCGAGCGCCGACGAGAAGCTGGGACTGCTCTACGTTCCGCTCGGCAACCAGACGCCGGACCAGCTCGGCATGGGCCGCAGCGCCAATGTCGAGAAGTTCTCCTCCTCGATCACCGCGCTCGATCTCAACACCGGGCAATTGCGCTGGGTCCGGCAGACCGTGCATCACGATCTGTGGGACATGGACGTGCCTGCGCAGCCGTCGCTGGTCGACATCACCACGGCGAACGGCGTCGTGCCGGCGCTGGTCGGGCCGACCAAGCAAGGCGATCTCTATGTGCTCGACCGTCGCACGGGCGAGCCGATCATTCCGGTTAAGGACGTGCCGGCGCCCGGCGGCGCGATCGAGGGCGATCATGCCTCGCCGACGCAGCCGGCCTCGGATCTGTCCTTCAATCCGAAGCCGCTGACCGGCGCCGACATGTGGGGCATCACCATGTTCGACCAGTTGGCGTGCCGGATCGAATTGAAGAAGCTGCGCTATGAGGGACGCTACACGCCGCCCTCGCTTCAGGGCTCGCTGATCTATCCCGGCAATTTCGGCGTCTTCAACTGGGGCGGCGTCGCGGTCGATCCGGTGCGGCAGGTGATGTTCGGCATGCCGACCTATCTCGCCTTCACCTCGAAGCTCATCCCCCGCGCGGACGTGCCGCCGCCGGGCGACACCAAGGGCAGCGAGCAGGGGCTGAACCGCAACGAGGGCGCGCCTTACGCGGTGGTGATGGGACCGTTCCTGTCGCCGCTCGGCATTCCCTGCCAGGCGCCGCCCTGGGGCTATGTCGCCGGCGTCGATCTCAAGACGGGAAACATCGCCTACAAGCACCGCAACGGCACTGTCTACGACATGACGCCGCTGCCTTTGCCGCTCAAGGTCGGTGTTCCCGGCATAGGCGGGCCGATGATCACGGCTGGCGGCGTCGCTTTTCTGGGCGCCGCGGTCGACGATTATCTTCGGGCCTACGACCTCACCACCGGCAGGCAGCTCTGGCGGGCGAGGCTGCCGGCGGGCGGCCAGTCGACGCCGATGACCTATACGGTGGCCGACGGCCGCCAGTTCGTCGTCATCGTCGCCGGCGGGCACGGCTCGGTCGGCACGAAGCCGGGCGATTACGTGATGGCCTACACGCTGCCAAAATAGGACAGGGCGGTGTCAGGCCTCAAAGCCCGAGATGACCGCGCAAGCTGGGCACCTGGTCCAGCACCTGATTGGTCAGCTCGGGGCCGGCGGCAACCTCGGCCTGCTTGATCAAGGTCTCGCCGGCCTGACGGATTTGCGCCATGTCGAGGCCGGACGCCTTGAGCGTGGCGATGCCGTTGATCAGCGCGCCGGCCTTTTCGCCCAGCACGCCGCCAAGCGCGCCCTGCAGCGACGACAGAAGTCCGCCGCCCGAATTGGCCGTCGCGCCGGCGGCCATCACGTCATATTTCTGGGCCAACGCACCGGCGCCGGGGATCTGGTCGAAGAAGGACGAAACGCTGGTGCCTTCAGCCTCATGCTCGAGCACGGAAAAAATGGTGCCGACAACCTTCTCGGTGGTCGGCTCGTCGAGGCCGGCCTTCGAGGAAACGGTGTTGATGATATCCTGGACGTTCATGGCATTCCCCTTTTCGTCATTCGTATCGGTGAAGCCGATCCGGCAACTTCACGTCCTAATGTGACAGCACCATCAAGCGTTTCGGAAATGACCAAAATGTGATGAATCAGCCGGGCTTGTCGGCGGAGCGACGGGTCGGCGCCAGACCTCTACAGGGATCGTCACCGGGGCGTGACTGGACCGTGCGATACTCGACGCTATCTTGCGGTTCACCGCCAACCGTCGAGGAAAATCATGACCAGCCCCGTTGCCAAGCCCGTCATCACGCAGCCCGTCGTCACGCAGCCTGTCATCACCCAGGCGATGATCGATGCCTATGACGAATACACGCATCTGACGCTCGACCGCCGCCGCTTCATGGAGCAGTTGACGAAGCTGGCGGGCTCTGGTGCCGCGGCGGCCGCGATCGCGCCGATGCTGGCGGCCAATTCCGCAAAGGCGGCGATCGTCGCCGAGGACGACAGCCGCGTTAAGGGCGAGGACATCACCTATCCCGGCTCAAGCGGCGAGATGAAGGGCTATCTGGTCAAGCCCGCGAACCAGTCAGGCAAGCTCGGCTGCGTCATCGTCGTCCACGAGAACAGGGGACTGAACCCGCATATCCGCGATGTCGCCCGGCGCGTGGCGCTGGAGGGATTCATCGCGTTGGCGCCGGACTTCCTGTCGCCGCTTGGCGGAACGCCCTCCGACGAGGACAAGGCGCGCGACATGTTCACCAAGCTCGACGCAACCCGGGTCGCGGCCGACGGCGTGGCGACGGTCGCCTATCTCAAAAGCCTCAAGGACGGCAACGGCAAGGTCGGGGCGGTCGGCTTCTGCTGGGGCGGAGGCGCGGTGAACCAACTCGCCGTCCATGCGCCCGACCTCAGCGCCGGCGTCGCCTATTACGGCATGCAGCCCAAGGCCGAGGACGCGCAAAAGATCAAGGCGCCGCTGCTGCTGCACTATGCCGGGTTGGACGAACGCACCAACGCCGGCATCGACGCCTATAAGAAGGCGCTGGACGCCGCGCATGTCGAATACACGATCTACGTCTATGAGGGTGCCAACCACGCCTTCAACAACGACACCTCGGCCGCGCGCTATGATAAGAAGGCCGCCGACCTCGCCTGGGGCCGGACAATTGCTTTCCTGAAGGAGAAGCTTGCATAGCCGAGCGGTCCAGAGCAATTCCAGGAAGAGTGACAAACGGCAACCTTTCAAAATCCGTGTGTCGGAGAACCAGGGCGTTTCACTGTTTCACGGAAACGGCGCCGGGAATTGGTTGAAGCCGCCCCAACCTCGTCATTCTATGGCGGAGCAAGGAGCGCAGCGACGCGGCGCAGACCATAGAATTCCGTGACGTGGAAGCGCTGCCACGGTGCAGAATTCCGCTCCGTTGCACGCCTTGGCGAAAGTAACGGAATGGATTCCAGGGTCTCCGCGACGGAGCTTCGCTCCTGCTCCGCCCTGGAATGACGACCGCGATGGGCGTTTCGGCCAATCTCCGAGGCATGCCACCTGCCAACGCAAACAGAGCCGACCGGTCAAAATCCCTGCGCAGTGTGCCACTAGGCGTTTGCCGCCGGCTTGTGGAAGGCCACCCCTGTGATCACCAGCGAAATGCCGATGCAGTCGGTCACACTGGGCACCTGGCGCAGGACAATGACGCCGATCAGCGTTGCCGTGAGCGGCAGGAGCGAGAGCATCAGCGCGAAGCTCGCGCGCGGCAACCGCGCCATGGCGAGCTGGTCGCAGATGTAGGGGATGACCGAAGAGCAGATGCCGACGCCGATCGCGGCGCCGAGCAGGTGCGGCGACGAGAAGGCGGGCAGCGCCTCGCGAAAGCCGATGGGCAACACGATGAGGAAGGCGACCGCCATGGCGGCGCCGAGGCCGGCGATGCCGATGCCTGCCTGGGCGACGCGGTGACCGATCACGATGTAGCCGACGAACAGGGCGCCGTTCAAAAAGGCCCAGAACAAGCCGACCGGATCGCTGGACCATTTCACGTCGATGAGCAGCAAGGTGCCGACAACGGCTACGGCGAGTGCGGCAAAGTTGCGCCGGCTGCGCAGGCCGACCAGCGCGACCGCGATCGTGCCGACGAATTCGATCGCCGCCACCAGCGAGATCGGCAGCCGGCCGAGCGCCAGGTAGAACGAGCAGTTCATCACCGCCAGGCAGCCGCCGAAGGCCAGCAGCAGCAGCCGCTGAGCGCGATCGGCGCGGGCGAAAACGCGCCAGGGCCTGGTCAGGGGAGCAAAGACGAGGGCGGCGGTGGCGATGCGCAGCCAGGCCATGCCGAGCACGCCGACCTGAGCGAAAAGCAGCACGGCGAAGGCCGGCCCGAGATAATGGAACACGGCGCTGACGCAGAACCAGACATGCGGCGGCAACGCGTTGGCCATTCCAGCAAGCATGGTGGGGCCGGCGAGGGCGGCGTGCGCATCGGCGGCGGCCCGGTTTGCAGCCGGAATTTGCGTTTGCGATTTCATGCGAGCATTATCGCAGGCGAAACTCGCGGATTATATGTGTGATGAATGGTTTGGTTGACGCTTTGCTTTCTGATGGAAGAGGTTTGGCTTGAAAAACCTTCGAAGTGAAAATGTCGATCTGGATGCGATCGATCTGAAACTCCTGCGGTTCCTGGAAAAGGATGCGCGCATCAGCACGGCGGAACTGGCGCGAGCGGTCGGGCTGTCGGCGCCGAGCGTGGCGGAGCGCATCCGCAAGCTGCAGGAGAACGGCGTGATCGAGGCGTATACGGTCAGGATCAATCCGGCCGCTCTCGGCATGAAGCTGTCCGCATGGCTGAGAATCAGGCCGGTGCCGGGACAGCTTTCCGTGGTGGCGGACATCATCCGCGAGCTGCCGGAAATCGCGCAATGCGACCGCGTGACCGGCGAGGACTGCTTCGTCGCGCTCGCCCATGTCGGCTCGGTGAGCGAGCTCGAGCGGGTGATCGACCGGATCATTCCCTATGCGATGACCAACACCGCGATCATCCAGTCGTCACCGGTCGAGCCGCGCTCGCCGCTGTGCGGGTTCAAGCAGCCATGATTCGGCGGTTATGACTCGGCAGCTATGACTGGTCAGGGAGGATGAGGCAGCGACGATGAATCAAGCGTGGCCGCGCTTCATGCGCGCCTGCTTCAGAATCATGCGCCAGCGGATCATGTCGAACGGGATGGGTTCGTTGTTGTTGGCGATGTGGAAGATCTCGTTGTTGACGTTCTTCAGCGATCGCCAGAAATCATAGTCGGTGATGCGTGGATCGGCCGCCAAGCGCTCCACTTCGACGTTGATGTCGGTTTTCATGCACTATCCTCGCACCGCATTCCGCCAGCCGCCCCCGCGCAAACCCGGTACGGCGGTTTTCGAACGCGCCAGTGAGTCGTTCAACGGACTCAACCGACTTGTTCACGTTAAAACCTTGGTAAGGTTAACGCGGGCGTCCGGCTTTTCAAGCGCCCTTGCGCTTGATGCCGATCGAGCGGCCGGCGCGCTCCGGCATCGGTAACGCTGCATGGGCGGCGCGCATGGCCTCGACCCGGGCCATCACGTCTGCGGGGAAGGGAGCGACCTTCGGTCCTTCCATGTCGACATGCAGCGACAGCGACTCGGACGTGGCGGCAAGCCAGCCGTCGACGTGGCGGATTTCCTGGTAGGCACGCAGGCGCTTCTCGTCATGGTCGATCAGCTGGAACGAGACATAGACCTTGTGGTCGAGGTGCAACTCCTGCACGTAGCAGACATGGACTTCGGCCGTGTAGATGGTGAGGCGTCGCTCCTTGGCGTAGTTCGGCCCCATGCCCATCAGCTCGAACGCCTGGTCCGAGCAGCGGTCGAACAGCACGTTGTAGTAGGCCATGTTGAGATGACCGTTATAGTCGATCCATTCCTTCTCGATCGCCATTGGGCCGGAAATGATCGGTGCGGGGATCGTCATTTTGGTTTTCCTTGATGGTCGCTGGACAAGGCGGACGGAAGGCTACGGTGAAGTCGCCGAGCCTAATCGCTTGGCACTTTTCCTAGGATTGCTTTAGGCATCATTCATAGCTGCACTACAAGCGTGGCCACTGGTCCATTCGCGGAGGAATTCATGGCTTTGAGCGACCTCAACCCCGTCGAACGCAATGAGGAAGGCATCGCCGCGGTGCTCGGCATCCTCAAGCAGCGCTTCGGCGAGCGCTTCCAGACCGGCGAGGCGATACGCGGCCAGCACGCGCACACCACCACCTATATCCCGACCCAGGCGCCGGACGGCGTCGCTTTCGTCGAAACGACCGCGGACGTGCAGGAGATCGTGCGCGCCTGCGCCGCCCACCGCGTGCCGGTCATCGCCTTCGGCGTCGGTTCTTCGCTGGAGGGCCACACCAACGCGCCGGGCGGCGGCATTTCCATCGATACGTCGCGCATGAACCGGATCCTGGCCGTCAACCCGCAGGACCTCGACTGCACCGTCGAGCCCGGGGTGACGCGCGAGGACCTCAACCGGCACCTGCGCGACACCGGCCTGTTCTTTCCGATCGATCCTGGCGCCAACGCATCGCTGGGCGGCATGGCGGCGACCAGGGCCTCCGGCACCAACGCGGTGCGCTACGGCACGATGCGCGAAAACGTGCTGTCGCTGACCGCCGTCATGGCCGACGGCGAGACGGTGACGACCGGCAAGCGGGCAAAGAAAAGCTCGGCCGGCTACGACCTGACGCGGCTTCTGGTCGGCTCCGAAGGCACGCTCGGCGTCATCACGTCGCTGACGCTGAGGCTGCAGGGCATTCCGCAGGCGATCTCAGGTGGCGTCTGCCCGTTTCCGAGCCTCGAGGCGGCCTGCAACACGGTGATCGCAACCATCCAGATGGGCATCCCGGTGGCGCGTATCGAGCTGGTCAACGCGCTGCAGATGCGGGCGATGAAAAACTATTCCAAGCTCGACTATCCGGAGAGCCCGTGCCTGTTCGTCGAGTTCCACGGCAGCGACGCGGGCGTCGCCGAGCAGGCCGAGACGTTCGGCATGATCGCCGAGGAGCAGGGTGGCGGGCCGTTCCTGTGGACCAGCGTCGCTGAGGAGCGGACAAAGCTCTGGAAGGCGCGGCACGACGCCTATTGGTCGTCGCTGACGCTGCGCCCCGGCGCCAAGGGGCTTTCGACCGACGTCTGCGTGCCGATCTCGCGGCTTGCCGAATGCGTCACGGAGACCGAGGCCGACATTGCCGAGATGGGGCTTGTCGCGCCGATCGTCGGCCACGCCGGCGACGGCAATTTCCACGTGCTGGTGCTGATGGATGTCGACAATCCTGGAGAGATCGCGCTCGCCGAGAAATTCGTCGCCCGGCTCAACATGCGCGCGATCGCCATGGAAGGCACCTGCACCGGCGAGCACGGCATCGGCCAGGGCAAGGTCGGCTTCCTGCGCCACGAGCTCGGCCATGGCGTCGATGTCATGCGCACGATCAAGCAGGCGCTCGATCCGCTGAACATCATGAACCCGGGCAAGATCCTACCGGCACCCGGGTAACACGCCGGCCATAGGCTATTCGCCCATGCCGTCGACCAGCTTCTGCAGCATCGGCCGTGTCGGCGCGAAGAAGGTCGTGCCGGTATGCGGGGTGGAGAAATCGAGCAGCCGGTCGTAGGCGCCGGGCGGCTCGCCGACATACATGCGCTGCAGCATCTTCTCGATCACCCACAGATAGCGGGTGTAGCCGATGAAATAGGTGCCGAACTCGTTCTGCCCCGGGCGGCCGAACGGCATGTTGTCGCGCAGGATGTCGTATTCGTTGCCGGCGTCGTCCTCGATGGTGGCCAGCGACTTGTGCGATTTACGCGGCTTGTCGTCGTCATCGATCTCGATGTTGTCGATCTTGGTGCGGCCGATGATCTCTTCCTGGACATGCGTTGGCGTCTCTTTCCAGGCTGCCATGTTGTGCAGGTATTTCTGTACGACGACGTAGCTGCCGCCGGCAAAGTCGCCGTCCTCGTCGCCGATCAAAGCAGAGGCGGGCAGGTCGAGGCCGGTCGGATTGGCGGTGCCGTCGACAAAGCCCAAGAGATCGCGCGCGTCGAAATAGCGAAAGCCGGACACCTCGTCGGCGACGGTCACGCTGCCGGCCAGGCGGTCCAGCAGGATGCGCTCGAACTCGAAGCACATGTCGGGCCGCTCGGCGCGGATGTGGAAGAGCAGATCGCCCGGCGTCGAGGGCGCCGAATGCGCCGAGCCCTCGATCGGCGCGAAGGGTTTCAGCTCGCGCGGCCGGCGGCCGGGCGACAGACGGTTCCAGAGCGCGGCGCCGATGCCGGCGATGCAGGACAGGCGTCCCGACAAGTCGCGGAAGCCGACATTCTTGACCAGAGCGTCGAGCTCGCCCAGCACCGAAGCGACATTCGAAAGCGCGGCCTCGTCGCTGCCGACGGTTACGACGAGGAAAATCGCGGCCAGCGACAGCGGAGCGTCGACGCTCTGCGCGTCGATGGGCACTCTGTCCCAATTCTTGCCTGACATCGGGAACGCTCCGTGTTGGGTTCAGATTTGTCGCGGCCAAGGACGTGACCGGAAGGGCGGGAATCCGCAAAAGAGATATCGCGACCGCGAGCCGTCGCGCAACTGGAGACGTTGCCGTTGCCGCGCGTTGAATTGCCTCTTTATCGACACGCGGATGCGGGTAGAGTGCGGCTGACTTTCAACCCGGGAAACAGATGCTCGCCCGCCTGTTCGTGATTTTCGGTGGCCTGTTCGTGCTGGTGCTGTGCGCGGCGCTGGTGGTGCCGTATTTCATCGACTGGACAGGTTACCGGGGCGATTTCGAGCGCGAGGCGAGCGCCGTCCTCGGCCGCAAGGTGACGGTGAAGGGCGACGCGACAGCGCGGCTGTTGCCGTTTCCGTCGGTGACCTTCTCGAATGTCGAGGTCGCGGGCGGGCCGGAAGGCCAGCCGGCGATGACGGTCGAGACCTTCTCCATGGATGCGGAGCTCGCACCATTCCTGCGCGGCGAGGTGCTGATCTTCGACATGCGGCTGGTACATCCGAAAGCCGTCATCAATATCGCCGGTGACGGCACCGTCGACTGGACGCTCCGGCCCTCGGCTCCCTTCGATCCGGGCCAGATCGCGATCGAGAAGCTGTCGGTGACCGAAGGGCAGATCGAGCTGCGCCATGCCGCCGGCGGGCGCAGCCACCTGATCTCGGAGATCAACACGACGATTTCGGCCAAGGCGCTCACCGGCCCATGGCGCATGGACGGAACGCTGCGCTTCGATGGCCTGCGGGCCGACGTCTCGGCTTCCACCGGCAAGGTGGAGCCGGACGGCCAGATGCGGCTCCGGCTGAAAGCGGATCCCGATGCCTATCCGCTGATCATCGAAGCCGACGGCAATGCCGGCATCGTCAAGGGCGCCGCGGTCTATTCCGGCCAGTTCAAGATTTCGGGTGACGACAGGAATTCGGCCGAGCTGCGCGGCAACGGGGGCGAGCCGGTCAAGGTCAGCACCGGCAAGCCCGACCCGGGCTTCCGGCTGAACGGCAAGTTCGCGCTCGACCACCAGAAGCTCAATTTCGACGAGTTCCGCTTCGAGACCGGGCCGCTCGACAATCCCTATACCGCCGACGGCAAGGCATCGGTCGATCTCGGCCCGAAGCCGCATTTCTTGGTCGAGGCCAGCGGGGCGCAGGTGCAGTTCGACGAGGCCGTCGGCGGGGCCGCCGGCGCCGGCTTCACTCTCGACCAGCGCATTGCGGCGTTCGAGCGGACGCTGCAGCACATGCCGAAGCCGACCATACCGGGCAAGGTCGAGGTCAGTCTGCCGGCGGTGGTGGCGGGCGACACGACGGTGCGCGACGTGCGGCTGTCGGCCGAGCCGGCCGAAGGGGGCTGGTCGGTCAAGTCGCTTGCCGCGACGCTGCCGGGCCGTACAACGCTCGAGGCCGACGGCATGTTGAGCCTCGAAGATCATTTCGGCTTCACCGGCTCGTTGCTGCTGGCCGTCGGGCAGCCTTCCGGCTTTGCCGCCTGGCTGTCGAAGGATGTCGACGAGGCCATCCGCCGGCTGCCGGCGGCAGGCTTCAAGGCCAAGGTCGATCTCAGCGAGAACCGGCAGTCGTTCAGCGATCTCGAACTCATCCTCGGCAAGGCGAAATTTTCGGGCAGCATCGATTCCAGCCAGCCGGACGGCGCCAGGCCATCGGTGCTGATGCGGCTGACCGGCGGCGAGATGGATCTGGACGGGCTCGCGGCGTTCGCCTCGATCTTCATCAGCGACAAGGGCGCCAACCGCTTTTCGGATCGCGATCTCGATTTCCAGATCAAGGCGGGTCCGGTCAGCGCTGCCGGGCTCAGCGCCGACACCGTCGACACGGCGCTGCGGTTGCGCGAGGGCCTGCTCGAGATCGACCGGCTTTCGATCGGCGGCCTGGCCGGCGCCTCGATCAGCGCCACGGGCCGGGTCAAGGATTTCCCGCAGAGCCCGACCGGCAAGCTCAACGCTTCCGTGGTGGCGGTGGACCTCAAGCCGCTGATCGACGTCGCGGCCCAGCATTATCCCGACAATGGCGTGCTCAAAGGCCTGGCCAGCCGTGCGGCGGCCTATCCCGAACTGTTCCAGGACGCGCGCATCGATCTCTTGACCAGCGCCGCCGACAATGGCGACGGCACCACGGGCCTGGCGCTCTCGGCCCAGGGCAGGGCCGGCGGCTCGGCCTTTTCGGCTTCGCTTTCCGGCAAGGGAACCGTGGGCAAGCTCTCCGAGGCGCCGGTGGCGATCACCTTCAACGCCCACAACGACAATGCCACCACGCTGCTTGCGCTTTACGGCCTGCCGGCGTTGCCGCTCGGCATGCTCGGCCACGCCAACACCGACGTCTCGGCGAAGGGCTCGGTCGCCGGCGGTCTCGCGACAAGTTTCAACCTGACGGCCGATGATTTCAAGGCAAGCTTCGACGGAACAGTCGCCTCGACGGCGCAAGGCCCCACCGCCAAGGGCAAGGTCAATCTCGACGCCGCCGATATCGAGCCGTGGCTGATGACGACGGGGGTAGGCCTGCCCGGCATGGGAACGGGGACGTCGACATCGCTGGCGGCCGATGCCGATTTCGGCAATGGGCTTCTGGTGCTGAGCGGTCTCACCGGCTCGATCGACAAGGCGGCGATGTCCGGCGACGTCAACATCGACGCCAAGGATGGTCTGCCGCATCTTGCCGGGGCGCTGGCGCTCGACGAGCTCGACCTCGATCCGCTGGCGGTCTCCCTGTTCGGCGACCAGTCCTTCGCTGCCGCCAAGGGTGGCTGGCCGACGACGCCGTTCAGCCAGAAGTCGACCCTGCCGTTCAACGCCGACCTCGATCTCAACACCTCGGCGCTCGCCATCGGGCCCTTCGCGACGGCGCATGACGCTTCATTCTCGCTGAAGCTCGACCGCGAAGGCATCCATGTCTCCGACCTCAAGGCGAAGCTCCATGGCGGCGAGCTGACCGGCCTGTTCGACCTGAAGAACACGGAGGGCACCGGCCTGTTCTCCGGCCAAATGAGGCTGGCCGGCAGCGATCTTTCCGCAGTCCTGCCAGGCGCCGGCATCGGCGGCAGCGGCGATCTTTCGGCGGCGTTGTCGACCAGCGGCAAATCCGTCGATGCCATGATCGCCGCCCTGTCCGGTTCCGGCACCGCGGCGTTGAAGGGATTGAAGGTGGACGGTATCAATCCGGACGGCTTCGGCGCCATCATCGCCAAGGCCGATGCGATCGGACGCGATATCGACACGGCCAAGACGGCGGAGTTCGCGCCGCAGATCGCAGGCGAAGGCAGCTTCGCCGCTGGCGACACCGATGTGGCCTTCACCATCGCCAACGGCACGTTGCGGGCGCCGCCGATCAGTCTCGACAATCCAGGGGCGACCTTGTCCGCCGACGTGACTGCCGATCTCAACACGAGCACCGTCACGGCAAAGGGGACGCTGACCTATCGTCCCGGCGACGAGGCACTGGTCGGTTCCGAGCCGGCCGTCAATTTCAGCCTGGCCGGTCCGCTCGGGGCCGCGCCCCGGTTCGACAGCGGCCCTCTGGCACAGTTTCTGACGCAGCGCGCGCTGGAGAAGGAACAGCAGCGGGTCGAGGCGATGCAGGCGGCGCTGCTCGAAAAGCAGCGCCTGCGGCGCGAGGTGCGCTATTACGCGGCGCTGCAAACTGAGCGCGACAAGGCGGCCGAGGAGTTGCGCCGGCAAGAGGAAGAGGCGCGGCAGAAGGCCGAGGCGGACGCCAAGGCGAAAGCCGAGGCTGAGGCGCAGGCACAGGCAGAAGCCGAGGCAAAAGCCAAGGCCGACGAAGAGGCGAGGGCCAAGGCGGAAGCCGACGCCAAGGCGCAGGCCGAAGCGGACGCCAAGGCCAAGGCCGATGCCGATCGCAAGAAGGCGGAGCAGGCGAAGCTGGACGCAGCGCGCAAGGCGGCCGAGCCAAAGGCCGATCGGTCGCTGCCGGGCGTCAATGACGGTTCGGCGCCGGCGCCGGCGAAGCCGAAGGCCAACCCGTTCACGATCGACAATCTGTTGAAATCGCTCGACGGCGGTTGAGCTTTACGCCGCGCGCTGCGGGGGCGGGACCAGTTCCGCGGCACACGGATCTGACCGGTCGGCTCTGCTTTCGTTGGCAGGTGGCATGCGTTGGAGATTGGCCGAAACGCCCATCGCGATCTTAGGGCGGAGCAGGAGCGAAGC
>NZ_VFWS01000320.1:0-1623 GCF_006443065.1 Mesorhizobium sp. B1-1-5
AAGCGCATCCGGACACGTTCATCTGCTTCTATCCCAAATACGGCGACTGCAAGTTCTGGACCTAACTGGTGGTCCGTGCCCGCAGCCAGCAGGCCCTGGACGCTGCGCGCGCCGATGTTGAGGCGATGGTGGCCGGCTTTGCCAGCAGCGCGAGCTGATCCGGTCCAGGCCGGAACCAAGCACAACGCCGCGACGTTTCCTTGCCGCGGGCGGATCGCTCGCAAAATGAGGGGATCACCATGCGCTGCAAGACGATCGTCGCCATTCTGCAGAACGAGCAGGACGCGGAGCGCGTGCTCGACTTCGCCATTCCGCTTGCCGGCCGCTTCCAGAGCCATCTGATCGGCATCCACGCCGAAGCGCTTCCGGTGCCCTACACCTCGGCCACCGGCTTCCCCGACACCGAGTTCCTGCAGGTTTCGGCCGACATGAACCGTGAACGGGCCGAAAAGCTGCGGGCCGCGTTTCTCAGGCATATCGAGAATTCCGGCCTGTCCTTCGAATGGCACAGCCTGGAGAGTTTTTCCGGCGACAGCGCCCTGACCGGCATTTCAAGCGTGCGTGCCGCCGACCTGATCATCGCCGCGCAGCGCGAGACGGGCGGCGATGCGAGCGCCGACGTCGACACACTGGTCTACGACGCCGGACGGCCGGTGCTGGTAGTGCCGCACCTGGGTCCGCTGATCACCACCTTCAAGCGTGTGCTGCTTGCCTGGAACGGCAGCAAGGAGGCCGCACGCGCCGCCTTCGATGCGCTGCCCTTCATCATCGAGGCCGACAAAACCGACATTCTGGTCATCGATCCGCCGGACACGCTCGATGAACGCCCCGAGGCCGCCGGAGCGGAAATCGCTTCCGCCTTGTCGCGTCATGGCGCCAGCGTGAGTGTCTCGGTGCAGAGATCGGGCGGCACCTCGGTCGACGAGGTGATCCAGACCAGGATCGCGGAGACCGGCGCCGATTTGCTGGTGCTTGGCGCCTACAGCCACTCGTGGCTGCGCCAGCTCCTGTTCGGCGGAGTGACGCGCTCCGTGCTGCGCACCGCGCCGGTGGCGGCTTTCCTGTCGCGGTAAGTTCACAGTGTCGTTTGCGGCCGCTCTTGCCAAGCGCGAGGTTTTCCAGTTACTTCCGCGCGCATTCCCCTGTTTTCTGCGCGCGACCGCGCGTGCTGCGGAGTGCGCGAAAGATGTCCCTTCCCGAAAAAGCCTTTCCGGTCTCCTGGGACCAGTTCCACCGCGATGCGCGCGCGCTCGCCTGGCGGCTTGCCGGCACCAACAAGGCGCAATGGAAAGCGATCGTCTGCATCACGCGCGGCGGCCTCGTGCCGGCGGCGATCATCTCGCGGGAGCTTGGCATACGCGTTATCGAGACGGTCTGCGTCGCCTCCTATCATGACTACAGCAGCCAGGGTCAGCTGCAGGTGCTGAAGGAGGTCACGCCGGCCCTGCTAGCCGACGACGGCGCGGGCGTGCTGATTATCGACGACCTGACCGACACCGGCAAGACGGCTGGCATCGTGCGCGCCATGATGCCGAAGGCGCATTTCGCCACCGTCTACGCCAAACCGAAGGGGCGGCCGCTGGTCGATACTTTCGTCACCGAGGTCAGTCAGGATACCTGGAT